>NZ_JBFBNR010000027.1:0-113102 GCF_040687675.1 Kitasatospora sp. NPDC056731 | reverse complement strand
TCGACAAGGTGCTGGAGCTCGCCGAGGGCACCCGGTTCCAGGTGCTCAGCCCGGTGGTGCGCGAGCGCAAGGGCGAGTTCGTCGACCTCTTCGCCCGACGCGCGTCCTCCCCCACCCCCGCGGCCGATTCCGCCGGGCCGAACGTGGGGCGTCGGCGCGACGCTACCGACAAATCGGATATTCCTCACGTAGTGTCAGCCCATGCCTACGCCACACGGATCGCGCGGCGGCATGGCCTTCAGCGCCGACGAAGTCCGCGTGCTGCGCCGCGCCCTCGCCCAAGCCCTGCACCCCGCCGTCCCCGTCCACCTCCAGCTCCCCGACCGTCCGGTGTTCGCCGGCCCGGGCGCCGAGCTGTGGGCGGAGGACGTCCAGGACGCGCTGCGTCTGACCGAGGCGATCGACGAGGCCGTCCAGGAGGGCGGCCGGCTGCGCGCCTTCCTGCTCGCCGACCTCGGGCGCTACCGGGCAGCCCTGCCCGGCAGTGCCCCCGGCTACCTGGAACGCCTGGAGGAGGCCGTGACCGACGGCTACCTGCCCGGCCCGGAGGACCTCACCGCGCTGCGCGGGCTGACCCGCCAGCCGTGCGGCCACGGCGAACGCGCCCGCCGCTCCCGGCTGGCCGGCCGCTGCCACGCGCTGGCCGAGGCCGCCGTCCGCGAACGGCTCGCCCTCACCACCGGGCAGCACCGCCACCTCGTCGTCGTACCGAGCCCCGCCGCACCCCCGAGCAGTCTCCCCACCCCTGTTGGAGGACGGATCACGATGAGCAGCACCGACTCCCCCGCCGAGCGGCCCACCGCCCCCCAGAACCCGCCCCGCCCGCACCGGATGCCCACCCCGGCCGAACTCTTCGGGCGCCGCCCCAAGCCCCCCGCCCACCCCGCGCCCCCGGCCGCCCCGGATCCCGACGAGATCGAACTCGCCACCGGCACCGGCTGAGCCGCCCGCGCCCGAGGAGGGGGACCGCCGACGCGGTCCCCCTCCTGCGTTATCCCGTGGCGGAGCACGGTGTGTGGCTGGCTACCCTTGTGGGGTGAGCGATCAGAGCCCCATCCCCGCGACCGACGACCTTCCCGAGCAGATGCGCGTCCGGCGCGAGAAGCTGGACCGGCTCCGGGCGGCCGGTGTCGACCCCTACCCGGTCGGCTTCCCCCGCACCAGCACCATCGCGGACCTGCGCGCCAAGCACCCCGACCTGGAGCCCGACACCGCGACCGGTGAGCGGGCCGGCGTCACCGGCCGGGTGATCCTCTCCCGCACCGGCGGCAAGCTCTGCTTCGCCACGCTGCGCGACGGCACCGGCGACCTCCAGGTGATGTTCTCCCTGGACAAGCTGGGAGCGGAGCGGCTGGCGGCCTGGAAGACGGACATCGACCTGGGCGACCAGGTCGGCGTCGAGGGCGAGGTGATCACCTCCAAGCGCGGCGAGCTGTCGGTGATGGTGGACCGCTGGGAGCTCACCGCCAAGTGCCTGCGCCCGCTGCCGGACAAGCACAAGGGCCTGACCGACCCGGAGGCCCGGGTCCGCCAGCGGTACGTCGACCTGATCGTCAACCCCGAGGCCCGCGAGATCCTGCACCTGCGCAGCAAGGTGGTCCGCTCGATCCGCCGCACCTACGAGGACCGCGGCTACATCGAGGTCGAGACCCCGATGCTGCAGCCGGTGCACGGCGGCGCCAACGCCCGCCCGTTCAAGACGCACATCAACGCGTACGACATCGACCTCTACATGCGCATCGCCCCCGAGCTGTACCTCAAGCGGCTGGTGGTCGGCGGCGCCGAGAAGGTCTTCGAGATCAACCGCAACTTCCGCAACGAGGGCGCGGACTCCACCCACAACCCGGAGTTCACCTCGCTGGAGTCGTACGAGGCGTACGGCGACTACGACACCCAGGCCGAGCTGATCCGCGAGACGATCGTCAACGCGGCCCGGGACGCGCTGGGCACCACGGTGATCAAGGGCCTGGACGCGCACGGCGTGGAGCACGAGATCGACCTGGCCGAGCCGTGGGAGGCGGTCTCCGTCTACCCGGGCATCTCCGCCCGCCTGGGCGTCGAGGTCACCCCGGAGACCGGCGTCGAGGAGCTGCGCAAGCTGGCCTTCGACCACGGCATCCCGTTCGACAAGGACTGGGGCCACGGTCAGATCGTGCTGGAGATGGTCGAGCGCCTGCTGGAGGAGAACGCCGTCCGGCCGACCTTCATCAAGGACTACCCGACCGAGGTCTCCCCGCTGACCCGCCAGCACCGCTCGGTGCCGGGCGTGGCCGAGAAGTGGGACCTGGTGATCTTCGGTACCGAGATCGGCACCGCCTACTCCGAGCTGGTCGACCCGGTCGAGCAGCGCGCCCGCCTGACCGCGCAGTCCCTGCTGGCGGCCGGCGGCGACGTCGAGGCGATGCAGATCGACGAGGACTTCCTGCGGGCCCTGGAGTACGCGATGCCGCCGACCGGCGGCCTCGGCCTCGGGGTGGACCGCCTGATCATGCTGCTGACCGGCAAGAACATCCGGGAGACCGTGCTCTTCCCGCTGGTGAAGCCGGAGGCGAAGGCTTCCGCCGCGACGGCGGAGAAGACCGAGGAGGAGTGACTGATGGACTACGTCAGCGCGATCGTGCCGCCGCTGGTCATGGCGATCGGCTTCGGATTCCTGGTGCGGGCCATCATCCGCAGCCAGGGCGGAGCCCAGAAGGCCAAGGAAGACCTCGACTGACCCGCGAGCGAACCCGCGACTGACACCGTCAGCCGCCGAACCACCGACGCGCCGCCATTCCCGATTCCGGGGGTGGCGGCGCGCCGGTTTGGCGCACTTCACAAGATTTGCCCCATTCACTCCCTATCCTGGCCGCACTATGGTCCGGCAACTCGGTGAACTTGAGAACGCCATCATGACCCGGGTGTGGCAGTGGAACCGACCGGTGACGGTTCGCGAGGTTCTCCTGGATCTGCAGTCGGAACGCGAAATCGCGTACACCACGGTGATGACCGTCCTGGACAAGCTCCACAGAAAGGGCTGGCTGCGCCGCGAGCGGGTCGGCCGGGCCTATCGATATGAACCGGTCTCGTCCCGCGAGGCGTACACCGCGGCGCTGATGAACGACGCGTGGGCCACCAGTGACAATCCGGCCGCGGCCCTGGTGCACTTCTTCGGCCTGATGTCGCCCGGCCAGCGCGAGGCACTGCGGGACGCCTTGCGGGTCGCCGCTCTGTTCCCGTCGGATCCGGCCCCCGCCGAATCCGCGGAGCCGGGACCGGATACCGGGGAGACCCCGCCGGGCGCGACACGATAACGTCCCGGCCATGGAGGTCACCATCCGCCGTGCGCGGACCACGGACGTGCGGACCGTACGCGGGCTCATCGACGCCTACTCACGCGACGGCATTCTGCTCGACAAGCCCACAGTCACACTGTTCGAATCCGTCCAGGAGTTCTGGGTCGCCGAACGCGCCGACACCGGTGCGGTGGTGGCCTGCGGCGCCCTGCACGTGATGTGGGAGGACCTGGCCGAAGTCCGCACGCTCGCCGTCGATCCGTCCTGCCGGGGCTTCGGGGTCGGACATCTGCTGCTGGAGAAGCTGCTGCAGACCGCACGCTGGCTCGGCGTCCGTCGGATTTTCTGCTTGACGTTCGAGGTTCCGTTCTTCGCGAAACACGGTTTCGTCGAGATCGGTGAGCTTCAGGAAACCGATGATGGTACGACAGACCCGGCGGCGATCGCTACGGATGTCTATGAAGAACTTCTCCGCTCGTACGATGAAGGTGTCGCGGAGTTCCTTGACCTGGAGCGGGTGAAGCCCAACACACTGGGCAACTCGCGCATGCTGCTGCACCTCTGAGCGGCTCCGCGCCGGTCAAGGGTTTGTGTTTTCCGGAGAAAGGCGCTTTCCTTTCCTTAGGCAATGGGTCGTTTAGCGGAAAGGGAAGCCCGTGGCACAGAGGGTGCAGGTCATTCTTGAAGACGATCTCGACGGTGGTTCGGCGGACGAGACGGTGACGTTCGCGCTCGACGGCGTTGCCTACGAGATCGACCTGAAGAGCGCCAACGCGGACAAGCTGCGCGGTCTGCTGGCGCCGTACGTGGAGAAGGGCCGCAAGCAGAGCGGCCGGCTCGCCGGCCCGCGGCGCCCGGGTCGCGGCACCGCGCCGCGCCCCTCCGGCAGCGCGCCGGACACCGCGAAGATCCGCGCGTGGGCCAAGGAGCAGGGCATGGAGGTCAACGACCGCGGCCGGGTGCCGAGCACCGTCCGCGAGGCCTACGACAAGGCCAACGCGTCCTGACCCCGGCGCCGCCGGAACGCCGGAGCGGATGCGGGGCCCCGGCGGCCGCACACGGCGCCGACGACACACGCGCGGGGCGCGGAGGACTCTCCTCCGCGCCCCGCGGCGCGCACCCCGGGGGCCGCAGCAGCACCGGTACCGGGGGGCGTCCGGGGCGCGGGCTCGGGCGGCGGAACAATCACGAGCTGTGCAACGCTGTAAGGGCGAAGCGGTAACGCCGGCACCACCGGGCGGCGTACCTGCCGCACCGGCCGTGCCGAACCGCCGTCGCCGCGACGCGACTTCTCGCCAGGCGAACACCGCCACCGCGGAAACTGCGCGAGAAGCGCCCCGATACCGGGTATGAATGCAGGTGGACGGGTTCTTGGACCCGTCCAGGGGCAGCATGCGTGACCGGCCGGAGACGGCCCGGCTCCGCCCCGGCGGTTCTTGTTCGCCGATGGCGTAGCGGTATCCGGTGCATCCGGGCCACCTGTGGGAACACCGTTTCCCAGCATCAGGTTGGGATTGGTGTCGGATGGTCGCGCAGCATCTCGCTCCCGTACCGGGGAGTGAATCCGTGGGCCGCGCCGCTGAGCGGGACTAGCATGCGGAAGGACAGGGCGGGGACCGACCCCGAACTGCCCGACCGCTCTGAGGAGCGATAAACGATGTTCGAGAGGTTCACCGACCGCGCGCGGCGGGTTGTCGTCCTGGCTCAGGAAGAAGCCCGGATGCTCAACCACAACTACATCGGCACCGAGCACATCCTCCTGGGTCTGATCCACGAGGGCGAGGGCGTCGCCGCCAAGGCCCTGGAGAGCCTCGGGATTTCCCTTGAGGCCGTGCGCCAGCAGGTCGAGGAGATCATCGGCCAGGGGCAGCAGGCCCCGTCCGGCCACATTCCCTTCACCCCGCGGGCGAAGAAGGTCCTGGAGCTGTCGCTCCGGGAGGCGCTGCAGCTCGGCCACAACTACATCGGCACCGAGCACATCCTGCTCGGTCTGATCCGCGAGGGCGAGGGCGTCGCCGCCCAGGTCCTGGTCAAGCTGGGCGCCGACCTCAACCGGGTGCGCCAGCAGGTCATCCAGCTGCTCTCCGGCTACCAGACCGGCGGCGGCAAGGAGTCGGCCACGGCCGGCGGGCCCGCCGAGGGCACCCCGTCGACCTCGCTGGTCCTGGACCAGTTCGGCCGCAACCTCACCCAGGCCGCCCGCGAGGCCAAGCTCGACCCGGTCATCGGGCGCGAGAAGGAGATCGAGCGGGTCATGCAGGTGCTGTCCCGCCGCACCAAGAACAACCCGGTCCTGATCGGCGAGCCCGGCGTGGGCAAGACCGCCGTGGTCGAGGGCCTGGCGCAGGCGATCGTCAAGGGCGAGGTCCCGGAGACGCTCAAGGACAAGCAGCTCTACACGCTGGACCTGGGCGCCCTGGTGGCCGGCTCGCGCTACCGCGGTGACTTCGAGGAGCGCCTGAAGAAGGTGCTCAAGGAGATCCGCACCCGCGGCGACATCATCCTGTTCATCGACGAGCTGCACACCCTGGTCGGCGCGGGCGCCGCCGAGGGCGCCATCGACGCCGCCAGCATCCTCAAGCCGATGCTGGCCCGCGGCGAGCTGCAGACCATCGGTGCCACCACCCTGGACGAGTACCGCAAGCACCTGGAGAAGGACGCCGCGCTGGAGCGCCGCTTCCAGCCGATCCAGGTCGCCGAGCCGTCGCTGCCGCACACCATCGAGATCCTCAAGGGTCTGCGCGACCGCTACGAGGCCCACCACCGGGTCTCCATCACGGACTCCGCGCTGGTCGCCGCCGCCACCCTGGCCGACCGCTACATCTCGGACCGCTTCCTGCCGGACAAGGCGATCGACCTGATCGACGAGGCCGGCTCCCGAATGCGCATCCGCCGGATGACCGCGCCGCCGGACCTGCGCGAGTTCGACGAGAAGATCGCCGACGTGCGCCGCGAGAAGGAGAGCGCGATCGACGCGCAGGACTTCGAGAAGGCCGCGTCCCTGCGCGACGACGAGAAGCAGCTCCTCCAGGCCAAGGCCAAGCGCGAGAAGGAGTGGAAGGCCGGCGACATGGACGTCGTCGCGGAGGTCAACGAGGAGCTCATCGCCGAGGTCCTGGCCACCGCCACCGGCATCCCGGTCTTCAAGCTGACCGAGGAGGAGACCTCGCGGCTGCTGCGCATGGAGGACGAGCTGCACAAGCGCGTCATCGGCCAGAAGGACGCCATCAAGGCGCTCTCCCAGGCCATCCGGCGCACCCGTGCGGGCCTCAAGGACCCGAAGCGCCCCGGCGGCTCGTTCATCTTCGCCGGCCCGTCCGGCGTCGGTAAGACCGAGCTGTCCAAGACGCTCGCCGAGTTCCTCTTCGGCGACGAGGACGCGCTGATCGCGCTCGACATGTCCGAGTTCTCCGAGAAGCACACCGTCTCCCGGCTCTTCGGTTCGCCCCCCGGGTACGTGGGCTACGAGGAGGGCGGCCAGCTGACCGAGAAGGTCCGCCGCAAGCCGTTCTCCGTCGTCCTCTTCGACGAGGTCGAGAAGGCCCACCCGGACATCTTCAACTCGCTGCTGCAGATCCTGGAGGACGGTCGCCTGACCGACTCCCAGGGCCGCGTGGTCGACTTCAAGAACACCGTCATCATCATGACGACCAACCTCGGCACCCGGGACATCTCCAAGGGCTTCAACCTGGGCTTCGCGGCCACGGGTGACTCCACGACCGGGTACGAGCGGATGAAGGCGAAGGTCGGCGAGGAGCTCAAGCAGCACTTCCGCCCCGAGTTCCTGAACCGCGTCGACGACATCGTGGTGTTCCACCAGCTGTCCGAGGAAGACATCATCCAGATCGTCGACCTGATGATCGACAAGGTGGACGGCCGCCTCAAGGACAAGGACATGGGCCTGGAGCTCAGCGTCGAGGCCAAGAAGCTGCTGGCCAAGCGCGGCTACGACCCGATCCTGGGCGCCCGGCCGCTGCGTCGCACCATCCAGCGCGAGATCGAGGACCACCTCTCCGAGAAGATCCTCTTCGGCGAGCTGCGGGCCGGCCACATCGTGGTCGTCGGTGTCGAGGGTGAGGGCAAGGAGGCCAAGTTCACCTTCCGCGGTGAGGAGAAGTCGGCCGTCGCGGACACCCCGGCCGAGGTCGCCTCGTCCGGTCCGGACCTGACGAAGTAGCAACATTTAACAGACAACTTCACAGCTACCGAGCCCCCGGCATCCACGCCGGGGGCTCGGTGCGTTCCGGCCGGCCGGACCGGGGGTGACCGTGGGCGAGGGCGGATGGCCTCGCGGCGGGCTGGTGCGGGTGCGTCCGATTTCTCAGTAAGCTTTAACGGACATACGGTTGACATATGGTCAGCTGATGGGAAGTTGCGCAGGATAGCGCCGTGGCCATGTCATGGTCAAGGGCTATCTTTTTTGTCCACGCTTGTATCAAATGACGTCCACCTGTCTTTCATTTTGGTTTGCCGGGCTTTGGCCAAGAGCTGGCCCCGGTCGGGGAGGACGTCACAACTTTGAAGAACATCAGGAGATCCGCTGCGGCTGCCACGGCCGCAGCGGTCATAGTCGCGCTCGGCGCGGGCCTGTTCCCGGCCACCGCCGTCGCCGCGGGCTCGGCTCCCGCACCCAGGGACCCGGCCGACGCCGTCCAGTCCGCCAACATCGAGCACAACCTGCCGGGCCCGCTGACCGAGAAGGTCGAGGCCGAGCAGAAGGCCGCCACCGAGCAGCTGATCGCGGGCACCGCCCAGGTCGAGCAGCACAACGGCAGCAGCAGCATCAAGCTGGGCAAGGACAAGTACGTGGAGCTCGGTCGCGAGCGCACGGACAAGATCTTCACCATCCTCGTCGACTTCGGCGACCAGGTGGACAACACCACCAAGACCGCAGACGGCAAGGTCATGTACGGCGGTGAGGCCGGCCCGAAGCACAACGAGATCGAGAAGCCGGACCGCGCCAACGACAACTCGACCGCCTGGCAGGCCGACTACAACCAGCAGCACTTCCAGGAGCTGTACTTCTCCAAGGACAAGCCCTCGCTGAAGACCTTCTACGAGAAGCAGTCCTCGGGCCGCTACTCGGTCGACGGCGTGGTCTCGGACTGGGTGCGGGTGCCGTGGAACGAGGCCCGGTACGGCTCGGACTACTGCGGCTCCAACGTCTGCGACAGCGCCCAGGACCTGATCCGCGACGCCGTGGACATCTGGTACAAGGACCAGCTGGCCAAGGGGCAGACCAAGGAGCAGCTCAAGGCCACCCTGGCGTCGTACGACCAGTGGGACCGCTACGGTTCCCACAACGACGGGAACTTCAACCAGCCCGACGGGTACATCGACCACTTCCAGATCGTGCACGCCGGTGAGGACAAGTCGGCCGGCGGCGGCAAGCAGGGCAGCAAGGCCCTGTGGGCCCACCGCGCTTACGCCTACGGCAACCTGAACGGCCAGGCGGGCCCGGCCGACAACAAGCTCGGCGGCATCCAGGTCGGCGACTCCGGCTTCTGGATCGGCGACTACACGATGCAGCCGGAGAACGGCGGCCTCGGCGTCTTCGCGCACGAGTACGGCCACGACCTCGGTCTGCCGGACCTCTACGACACCGCCGGCACCGGCATCGACAACTCGGTCGGCTTCTGGTCGCTGATGTCCTCCGGTTCCTGGCTCGGCGAGGGCAAGGGCGCCATCGGCGACATGCCGAACGACCTCGACGCCTGGAGCAAGCTCAAGCTCGGCTGGCTGAAGTTCGACAAGGCCAAGGCCGGCACCGAGTCGACCCACCACATCGGCCCGGTCGAGTACAACAGCAGCCTCCCGCAGGCCCTGGTCGTCGAGCTGCCGAAGAAGACCATCCCCACCGACATCAACAAGCCCGCTTCGGGCAAGAGCGAGTGGTGGAGCGGCAGCGCCGACAACCTGAACGTCACGCTCACCCGTGACATCGACCTGACCGGCAAGACCAAGGCCAGCCTGAACGCCAAGGCCTGGTACGAGCTGGAGGCGAACTTCGACTACGCCTTCGCCGAGGTCTCCACCGACGGCGGCACCAACTGGACCGCCCTGGACGGCACCTGGAACGGCAAGCCGATCACGAAGGACGCCGGCGGCCGCGCGGCCCTGACCGGCCTCACCGCCGCCTGGGGCGACGTGTCCTTCTCGCTGGACGCCTACGCCGGCAAGGCCGTCAAGGTCCGCTTCCACAACACCACCGACGGTGGCCTGCACTACCGCGGCTTCGCCGTCGACGACATCTCGGTGACCGCCGACGGTTCGACGATCTTCAGCGACGACGTCGAGAACGGTGACAACGGCTGGGTGGCCAAGGGCTTCACCCGCTTCGCCGGCAGCTACACCAAGGACTACGGGCAGTACTACATCGCGGAGAACCGCCAGTACGTCTCCTTCGACCAGACCCTGAAGACCGGCCCGTACAACTTCGGTTGGGGCAACAGCCGGCCGAAGTGGGTCGAGTACTACCCGTACCAGCCCGGTCTGCTGATCTGGTTCTGGGACGAGTCGCAGCCCAACAACAACGTCAGCGCCCACCCGGGCCACGGTCTGATCCTGCCGATCGACTCGCACCCGACCCCGCTCAAGTGGAGCGACGGCGCCCTGCTGCGTCCGCGCATGCAGGGTTACGACTCGACCTTCGGCTCGCGCAAGACCAGCCAGCTGACCCTGCACAAGAACGGCGTCGAGACGGTCGTCCCGAAGGCCAAGGGTGTCGACGAGTTCTCGGACCTGAAGTCGTGGTGGTCCAAGGACAACCCGTACAGCGGCGTGGACGTCCCGAAGACCGGTACCAGCATCGAGGTCGAGAACGAGTCCTCGAACTACCTGGAGACCTGGATCCGGGTCCGCCCGGTCGACAACTGATCGGTCGAGCAGTAGCGATCAGCCTGTGACCAGGCGGTTCTGACCCACCACGTCCGGCCCGTCCCCGCATCGCGCGGGGGCGGGCCGGACGCTTTCCGGTCAGGCCCCGCCGCGGCTCCCGCCGGCCCCGGCGCCCCGGGCCGGCAGCCGGTCCAGGAAGGCGGCGGCCGCCTCGGCGACGTCCGCCGGCGTCCAGTCGAGCGCGGACGCCGACACCGTGACCTCCGTCATCGCCAGGCCCGGCAGGTCCCGCTCGCGCCAGCCGCCGAACAGGGCGACCCCGGTCTCCTCGGCCAGCCCCAGCCCGGCCTCGTCCAACTCCCCGGCGGCGTACGGCAGCCAGAGCTGGAACTGGTGGGTGTGCGGCGGGGCCGGGTGCACCCGGGCGCCGGGGACCGCCGCGAAGGCCGCGTCCAGCGCCTCGGCGACCACCTTGGCGTGCGTCACGTACCGCTCCAGCAGCGGGAGTCGGGCGTCCAGCCCGGCCAGCGCGGCGAGCGCCGCCGGCCACTGCTGGTAGAGCTGGCCGCCGTACCGGTGCCGCCAGGCCTTGGCGGTGCGGACGAAGCCCCGCGAACCGGCCAGCGCGGCGCCGCTGATGCCGCCGAGCGTCTTGTAGAAGGACACGTAGACCGAGTCGGCCAGCGCGACGATCTCCGGCAGCGGGTGTCCGAGGTGGAACACCGACTCCCAGATCCGGGCACCGTCCAGGTGCAGGGCCGCGCCGCACTCCTCCCGGACGACCCCGGCCAGCGCCGCCAGCTCCGCCCAGTCGGGCAGCACGAAGCCGGCCTCGCGCAGCGGCAGCTCCAGGCTGAGCGCGGCGTACGGCTCGTCGAAGGAGCGCAGCTCCGCGACGGTGGGCTGGCGCGGAGCCGTGGTCGGCCAGACGCTGCGCAGGCCGGTCAGCACGCCGAGCGCGTGCCGCTCGTGCTGGTCGGTGTGGGCCAGCGGGTGGGTCGCGACGGTACGCAGCCCGGCCGCCTCGGCGTGGATCCGCAGGGCGACCTGCTGGGCCATGGTGCCGGTGGGGAAGAAGGCCGCGTCCTCGGTGCCGAGCAGGTCGGCGACCGTGCGTTCCAGGGTGCGGACCACGCCGTCGCCGTACTGGTCCGGGCGGTGGTCCAGGTCGTGGCCGCCGCCCTCCCCCGCGAGGGCGGCGAGGCGTTCGCGCATGCTCTGCGGCCGGTCGCCGGACAGGATCCGCTCGCAGCCGCGCAGGGCGGCGAAGCGGCGGTCCGGCAGGCTCGGGCGGTCATTGCCGTCGAGGTCTTCGCTCCTGTTGCCATACATGCGTCGATGGTCCCCCAGCGGGCCCGTCAGGTCAGCGGGGCGGACAGCGGAAAGGGGTGTGCGGCCGACCCAAACCCTGGACGGGCGTGGTGCTGGTCACACCGGCCGGGCTCCCTTCGGGCGCGGTACGACCGGCGGTAGTAGCCCGGCCGCGGGCGCGGGCGGCCTGCCGCGGGCCGGTGGCAGATGATCCGATCTCATGATCATTACTCCGTCAGCTTGAATCTCCGGCGCAACGCCGACTACACGCCGTAGTACGTCACGCCGTTTGGGACTCCGCTCGGTGACCGTTACACCTGAGTGGTCCCCCGCTCAGCACGCGCCCGAACGGGCACTTCGTGCTGCCCTCGTCCACCGTGAGGTACGGCTACCGATGTCCTCTGTCCCGCCCGTGGGGCCGGTCCTGCGCCGGCTCGCCGCCCGTACGGCGGCCCAGGCGGCGGCCTGGCAGCCCCGGCTCGGCCATGCCGCCCGCACCCATGCCGCGCCGCTGCGCGCGCTCGCCGCGCCCCGGCACCCGCTGCCCGGCGGGCACCCGCAGGCCGAACGGGAGCGCGCGGTGGTCGCCGCCGGGGCGGCCGCGGTGCTGCTCGCCGGCGCGCTGCTGGTGGCCGCGCCCGGCAGCGCCTCGGCACAGACCGTCCGGCCCACCACGCCCGGCAGCTCGGCCTTCACCGCGCCGCAGGCCGCCGTGCCCAGCCCGGGGCTGGTCCAGGTGGCCGGGCCGAGCCCGTACCGACTCCCGAACGACGGCGACTCGGCGCAGGAGTTCGTGGCGGTGGCCGCCAACCTGCTGCCGGTGGAGCCGCCCGTCGCCGGCGCGCCGGCCGAGGCCCCCGCGCCGGGGCCCGAGGCCGCGCCCGCACCGGAGCCTGCTCCGGCTCCGGCTCCGGCTCCGGCTCCGGCTCCGGAGTGGTCGGCCCCGGTGCCGGACGCACCGACCAGCAATCCGTACGGGGCGGCCAACTCCGAGTACGCCGCCGGGTACCACACCGGGGTGGACTTCGCGGTCGACCCGGGCACGCCGCTGCTGGCGGTCGGGAACGCGACCGTGGTGTCGGCCGGCTGGGACGGCTCGTACGGCAAGGAGGTCGTGCTGCGGCTGGCGGACGGGCACTACGCGCAGTACGCGCACCTGTCCTCGCTCGGGGTCTCGGCGGGGGACCAGGTGTCGGCCGGCGAGCAGATCGGGCGGTCCGGGAGCACCGGCAACTCGACCGGGCCCCATCTGCACTTCGAGATCCGCACCAGCAACCGCTACGGCGCGGTGGTGAACCCGATCGCGTTCCTCGCGGGGCACGGCGTCACCGACTTCTGAGTCCGGCCCCGGCTACCGGTCCGCCCGCCTGCCCGACTGCCCGACTGCCCGTCCGCCCGTCCGCTCAGGAGTGGGCGGGGGCCGGGTGGCCGATCCGGCCACCGATCTCCAGCGCGATCTCCCGGGCCGCCCCGATCGCGTCCTCCAGGGTGGCCGCCGGCGGCCAGGACTCGCCCCACACGTTGTCGCCGTGGTCGCAGTCCGCGGTGTCCTGCTTGAGCAGGAACATCGCCGAGTGGACGGTGAACAGCGACATCGTGGCGCGCAGCCGCTCCCGGAAGTCGGCGTCCGGCCCGTGTACCAGCTGGATCATCGTGATCATGCGGTCCTTGAACGCCAGCCCGGCCGCGGACTCGCGCAGCGCGGGCTGGTTCTCGTGGAAGAAGCGCAGCAGCGGCGCCCGCTCGGCCATCCCGTCGGCGAAGCGGCGGATCAGCTCGTCGCGCATCTCCGGGCTCCAGGACTGCTGCCGGCCCCACGCGATGGTCTCGTCGATCGGCGCGGCCATCCGCTCCACGATGCCCAGGACGATGTCGTCCTTGGTCTTGAAGTGGTAGTAGAGCGCGGCCTTGGTGACGCCGAGGCGGTCGGCGATCTCGCGCAGCGAGGTCTGCTCGTAGCCCTGCTCGGAGAAGAGCTCCAGGGACACCTCGATGATGCGGGACCGCGTGTCGCTGCGGGGGCTGTGCGGAGTGCCCATGGCCTGCCTCATGAGTGCGTCGGTGACTGCTGCGGACCCCGGTGGCGTCCGCCCCGGGCCTATTCTCCCTGCCCAGGTAGCCGGGCGGGAAACTGGCTTGACGACCGGCTAGTAAACAACTTACCGTGCCGACGGTCCACAAACTAGCCGGGCGTCAAGTAAGTGAATCACTGCGCGGCCTCCGCCCGTCCGAAACACCCCTCCGGGAGACACCACCTCATGTCACAGTCCAAGACCACCGGCCCGGTACCGGAGGAGAAGTCAGCCGAGGAGGAGCAGCCGCGGTCACCCCGCGAGATCCGCCTCGTCATGGTCGGCCTGGTCGTCACCATGCTGCTGGCCATGCTCGACAACCTGATCGTCGGCACCGCGATGCCGACCATCGTCGGCGACCTCGGCGGCGCCGAGCACCTGTCCTGGGTCGTCACCTCGTACACCCTGGCCACCGCCGCCTCCACCCCGATCTGGGGCAAGCTCGGCGACCTCTACGGCCGCAAGGGCACCTTCCTCACCTCGATCGTGATCTTCCTGGTGGGCTCGGCGCTGTCCGGCCTGTCGCAGAACATGAACGAGCTGATCGGCTTCCGCGCCCTCCAGGGCCTGGGCGCCGGCGGCCTGATGGTCGGCGTCATGTCGATCATGGGCGCGCTGGTCGCGCCGCGTGACCGCGGCAAGTACCAGGGCATGTTCGCCGCGGTCATGGCCCTCGCCACCATCGGCGGCCCGCTGGTCGGCGGCTTCATCACCGACCACCTGAGCTGGCACTGGACCTTCTACATCAACCTGCCGCTCGGCGTGATCGCGCTCGCCGTGGTCGTCGTCACCCTGAAGCTGCCGAAGGTCCGCAACAACGCCCGGATCGACTACTGGGGCGCCATCCTGCTCACGACGGGCATCACCTCGCTCGTCCTGATCACCACCTGGGGCGGCCAGCAGTACGACTGGGGCTCCAAGCAGATCCTGGGCCTCGCCGCGCTCGCCGCCGCGACGCTGATCGCCTTCTGCTACGTCGAGCAGCGGGTGCAGGAGCCGATGCTGCCGCTGAGCCTGTTCAAGAACCTGAACTTCACCCTGGTCTCGATCATCGGCTTCATCGTCGGCTTCGTGATGTTCGGTGCGACCGTCTTCCTGCCGCTCTACCAGCAGATCGTCCAGGGCGCCTCGGCCACCAACTCCGGCCTGCTGCTGATGCCGATGATGTTCGGCATGCTGGTCGTCTCGCTGGTGGTCGGCCAGGCCGTCACCAAGACCGGCAAGTACCGGATATTCCCGATCATCGGCACCATCGTGATGACCGTCGGCATGGTGCTGCTCTCCACCATGGGCACCGCGACCAGCAGCTTCACCTCCGCCTGCTGGATGGTCGTGCTCGGTGCCGGCATGGGCTTCCTGATGCAGATCACCATGCTGGTCGCGCAGAACAGCGTCGAACTCAAGGACATGGGCGTGGCCAGCTCCACCGCCACCCTGTTCCGCACCATCGGCGGTTCCTTCGGTGTCGCGCTGTTCGGCGCCCTGTTCAACAACCGGGTCACCGACACCATGAAGGAGCGGCTGGGCGACCACGCGGCGGCCGGCGGTGGCGGCGCCGTGAAGGACCCGGGCCAGATGAGCCCGGCGGACCTGCGCAAGCTCCCCGAGAACATCCAGGACGCCTACCACCACGCGGTGTCCAACGGCATGCACACCGTCTTCCTGTGGGGTGCGGGGGTGGCCGTGGTCGCGATCGCCGCCGCGGTGTTCATGCGCGAGGTGCCGCTGCGCGGTACCGGCACGGGCAAGGCGGACAAGTCCGCCGAGGCCTCGCTGGAGGCGGCGGCCGTCTGACCGCCCTCCCGCCGACACGACGGCGCCCCCGGAGGATTCCTCCGGGGGCGCCGTCCCGCGTTCGTGGCCGACTACTCGTGGCCGACTACTGGGGAAGGCGGTAGACGCCCTGCTCGACGGGCTCCACCAGGCCGTCCGCGACCAGGCCGTCCAGCGCCCGGGCCCGCTGCACCGCGTCCGGCCAGACCGCGTCCAGCCGGGCCTGCGGCACCGAGCCGTGCGACTCCCGCAGCACCGCGAGCAGCTTGCCGCGCACCTGCCGGTCCGTCCCCTCGTAGGTCTGGCCGCGCCGGGCCGGGCCCTCGTACGGCGGGCGGCCGGCCCGCTGCCAGGCGCAGTGGGCGAACAGCGGGCAGCCCCCGCACTCCGGGCCGCGCGCGGTGCAGACCAGCGCGCCCAGCTCCATCACGCCGACCGCCCAGGTGGCCGCGGTCTCGGCGTCGTCGGGCAGCAGCGCCGTCGCCGTGCGGCGCTCGGCGGCCGTGGTGGCCTGGGCCGGGTACTCGACGCCGGACACCGCGCGGGCGAACACCCGGCGGACGTTGGTGTCCAGCACCACGTGCCGCTGGCGGAAGGCGAAGGAGGCGACCGCGGCGGCCGTGTACTCCCCGACCCCGGGCAGCGAGAGCAGGGTGGCGTGGTCGTCCGGCACCTCGCCGCCGTGCTCCTCGGTGATCGCCACCGCGGCCGCGTGCAGCCGCAGCGCGCGGCGCGGGTAGCCGAGCCGGCCCCACATCCGGACCGCCTCGCCGGGCGCATCGGCCGCGAGGTCCGCCGGGGTGGGCCAGCGGGTCAGCCACGCCTCCCAGGCGGGCAGCACCCGCTTCACCGGGGTCTGCTGGAGCATGAACTCGCTCACCATGATCGCCCAGGGCGTCGCCTCGGGCGTCCGCCAGGGGAGATCGCGCTTGTCGGCCTCGTACCAGTCGAGGACGGTCGCGTGCAGCAGCGGCAGCGGCATCGGCGGCCGGACGGCGTCCGGTGCGGCGCCTGCCGGGGGGACGGGGGCGGGGGTGACGGTGATGGCAGCCATGGCCCTTCGATCCTCCCATGTCGGCGGGCGCGACCGAAGCGGAGAAAAGCGCTCCGGATACCCCCGTGGATCTCCCGGAAACCTACCGCTTCGGAGCTCCCTCGAACGGCGCAAATGGCGGATCATGTGAAGGAAGGGGCGACTGTGCGGTGTTGGTGCGTCAAGCGGCACACACAGTCTCGTAGAGTTTGGGCGTGCCCTCTCTGCGTCAACCCGTGGGACCGCTGCCGGCCTCGATCTACTGGCGTCGGCGCGTCGTCGTGCTCGTCGCCGTCGCGGCGGTCGCCGCCCTGATCGCCTGGCTGATGATCGATCAGGACGGGGGCGGTGACGGCGGCTCATCGAGCAAGGCCGCGCAGGCCGTTCCGTCCCAGAGCCAGACCCCCGCCCAGTCCATCACGCCCGGTGCGTCCCCGAGCGGCCCTGCGGCGCGCCCCGGCGGCGGCAGCGGCGGCAACGCGAGCGGCGGCCCGGTGGCCGGCTCCGGCGGCGGCGAGGTCAGCCTCAGCACCGGCGGCACCGGCGGCGGTGCCAACCCGGCTCCTGCCACCGGCGGGGGCACGGGTGGCGGTGCGGCGGCGGGCGGCGGTGCAGCCGGCGGTTCCGGCGGCGCAGGCGGCTCGGGCGGCGGCGCCCCGGTGGTGAACACGCCCGAGGTGATGGCGCTTCCGGTCTGCGCCTCCTCGCAGGTCACCCTGGAGCTGGCCAGCGCGCAGAACTCGTACCAGCCCAAGGACAAGCCGCGGCTCTCGCTCACCGTGAAGAACGCCTCCGGCGCCAACTGCCGGGTGGACCTGGGCCGGGCGGCCTCCGCGATCACCGTGACCGCCAGCAACGGCGACCGGGTCTGGTCCTCCGGCGACTGCCCGTCCGACCGCGGCAGCAGCTGGGTGCAGATCCTGGCCAACAACGGCCTGACCGAGACGTTCACCTGGGACCGCAGCCGCAGCAAGCCGCAGTGCGCCACCGCCGACCCGGCGCCCCCCGCGGCGGGCACCTACCTGGTGGTCGCCGACCTCACCGGGCTCTCCGGCGGCCAGGTCTCGGCGCGCTCCTCGATCCGCCTGGACAGCTGAACCCCACTCAACTCGACTCGACTCGAAGCCCCCGGCCGACGCGGCCGGGGGCTTCGGCACCTTGCGGGCCGGTCGGGGTGCGCCGGTCGGGGTGGCTCGGCGAGGGGTGACTCGACGGGGGGACTCGACGGGGTGCACGACGGCCCCCGGGGCGTTCCCCGGGGGCCGTGCGCGGCGGTGCGTCAGGTCGGACGTGGCGCCTGGTCAGACGTAGCGCTCCAGGATGGACGATTCGGCCAGCCGGGACAGGCCCTCGCGGACCGAGCGGGCCCGGGTCTCACCGACGCCCTCGACCGTCTGCAGGTCGTCGATGCTGGCGGCGAGCAGCTTCTGCAGGCCGCCGAAGTGTTCGACCAGGCGCTCTATCACCGTGTTGGGCAGGCGCGGGATCTTCGCCAGCAGCCGGTAGCCGCGCGGCGAGACCGCGGAGTCCAGCGACTCCGGGGAGCCCGAGTAGCCGAGCGCCTTGGCGACCGTCTGAAGGTCCAGCAGCTCGGCGTGGGTGAGCGCCTCCAGGTCGGCCAGCACCTCGTTGACCGTCCGGCCCTTCTTGGCGGCCCGCTCCGGGAAGTAGTCCCGGGCGACCAGTTCGCGCTCCGGCTCCACGCCCGCGATCAGCTCGTCCAGCTGGAGCGAGAGCAGCCGGCCGTCGATACCGAGTTCCAGCACGTAGCCGGCGATCTCGGTGGCGATCAGCCGGACCATCTCCAGCCGCTGGGCGACGGCGGTGACGTCCCGGACCGTCACCAGGTCCTCGATCTCCAGCGCCGACAGCGTGCCGGCCACCTCGTCCAGGCGCAGCTTGTAGCGCTCCAGGGTGGCCAGCGCCTGGTTGGCGCGGGACAGGACGGTGGTGGAGTCCTCCAGCACCCGGCGGGTGCCGTTGACGTACATCGCGATCAGCCGCATCGAGTGCGAGACCGCCACCACCGGGAAGCCGGTCTGCCGGTTGACCCGCTCCGCGGTGCGGTGGCGGGTGCCGGTCTCGTCGGTGGGGATGGTGGAGTCCGGCATCAGGTGCACACCGGCCCGGACGATCTTGGTGATGTCCTTGTCCAGCACCACCGCGCCGTCCAGCTTGCACAGCTCGCGCAGCCGGGTCGCGGTGAACTCGACGTCCAGGACGAAGCCGCCGGTGCAGATCGACTCGACCGTCTTGTCGAAACCGAGCACGATCAGGCCGCCGGTGTTGGCCCGGAGCACCCGCTCCAGGCCGTCGCGCAGCCCCGTGCCGGGTGCGATGGCACTGAGGGAGGCCCGCAGCAGGGCCTCCTCACGGGAGGCCTTGTCCGCCCCCCGGTCGCTGGCTGCCACGTGACTCCTCCGGTCGACCCCGTGCCGCGCGCCTCGCGCCGTGCGCCGGTCCGCGGTCTGTTGCTCTGTCGCTCAGTACCGCTCGGTACTGCCTTCTGGCCAATGAGACTGGGGAAAGTCTAACTGCGTGCGGCATCGACAGGGCTTGGGTCAGCGCAGTTCGTCGGAGTCGACCGGCTCCCAGCCCTCCATCAGCTCCTCCGGGTGCGCGACGACCCGGGCCGCGCGCGGGGCCGGCGGCGCCGACGGCGCCTCAGCACGCGCCTCGGCGCGCGGCTTGGCGGCGGCCCGGCGACGGCCCGGGATGGCCCGCAGCGCCTCGCCTATGTCGGCCACCTCGACCACCTTCATGCCCGGCGGCACCTTGCCCGGATCCGGCGGGACGAGGGCGTGTGTGAAGCCCAGCCGGTGCGCCTCGGCGAGCCGCCGCTGCACCCCCGTCACCCGCCGTACCTCGCCTGCCAGGCCGACCTCGCCGATCGCCACCAGGTTGCTGGGCAGCGGGGTGTCCGAGGAGGAGCTCGCCACCGCGAGCGCGATCGCGAGGTCGGCGGACGGCTCGCTCAGCTTCACCCCGCCCACCGTCGCGGTGTAGATGTCCTGCTTGCCGAGCTTCACCCCACCGTGCCGCTCCACCACGGCCAGGATCATCGCGATCCGGGGCGACTCCAGGCCCGAGGTGGTGCGCCGCGGGGACGGGATCTGCGAATCCACCATCAGCGCCTGCACCTCCGCCACCAGCGGGCGCTTGCCCTCCAGGGTGACGGTGAGGCAGGTGCCCGGGACGGGCTTGTCACGCCTGGTCAGAAAGAGGCCGGACGGATCGGCCAGGCCGACGATGCCCTCGTCGTGCAGCTCGAAGCAGCCCACCTCGTCGGTGGCGCCGTAGCGGTTCTTGATCCCGCGGATGAGCCGCAGCCGGGCGTGCCGGTCCCCCTCGAAGCTGAGCACCACGTCCACCAGGTGCTCCAGCAGGCGCGGGCCGGCGATCTGGCCGTCCTTGGTGACGTGGCCGACCAGCAGCGTCGCCATGCCGCGCTCCTTGGACACCCGGATCAGCGCGCCCGCCACCTCGCGGACCTGGGCCGGACCGCCGGGGGCGCCGTCCAGCTCGGCGGAGGCGATGGTCTGCACCGAGTCCAGGATCAGCAGACCGGGGTTGACCGCGTCGATGTGCCCGAGCACCGCGCCGAGGTCGGACTCGGCGGCGAGGTAGAGGTGCTCGGAGAGCGCGTTGATCCGGTCGGCGCGCAGCCGGACCTGACCGGCCGACTCCTCGCCGGTGACGTAGAGCGTGCGGTGCCGGTCGGTGGCGGCCTTGGCCGCGACGTCCAGCAGCAGGGTGGACTTGCCGACGCCGGGCTCGCCGGCCAGCAGGACGACCGCGCCGGGGACCAGCCCGCCCCCGAGCACCCTGTCCAGCTCCGGCACGCCCGTCGAGCGGGCCGTCGCGACCTGGCCGTCCACCTGGCCGATCGGACGGGCCGGCGAGCTGACCGGGCCCGCGGCCGTCGTCCGGATCGGCACCGCGCCGTACTCCTCGACCGTGCCCCAGGCGTTGCACTCCGGGCAGCGGCCGACCCACTTGGGCAGCTGGTTGCCGCACTCGGTGCAGCGGTACGCCGGGCGCGGCTTGGCGGTGGTCTTGGTACGGGCAGCCATGCGGCCCACCGTAGCGCCTGGGTCCGACAACGCCCTGCTCCACCGGAACCGGGCCCGAACTCCGCCGAAACCGGGCCCGAACTCCACCGGAACCGGGCCTAAACCCACACAGATGGGCGATGTTGTTACCCGAAAGAAGTACATACACGGCGAATGGCCGGGGTGCGCCGCCCGCCGTCTCTACCGTCGGACGGGTGACAACGCGTACTGAAGGGCCGCCGGCCGCCGTGCTGGCGGCGTACGACCGGCAGGTGGACGGCCTGTTCACCTACTGTCTCTCGGTGCTGTGCGAGCACGACGCGGCCGCCGGCGCCCTGCGCGAGGCCCGCGAGCTGGCACGGCGGCACGGCGCCCGGCTGACCGAGCCCGGGCTGGTCCGGGCCTGGCTGTTCTCGCTGGCCCGGTACTGCTGCCTGCGGCGGCTCGCGGACGGCGCCGGGCGGGACGCCGCGGCGGAGCCGACCGAGGCCGAGGCGGCCCGGCGGCGGCGCGAGCTGGCCTCGCTCGCCTGGCCGGAGGCGGCCGGCACCGACCCGGAGCAGCGCGAGGCGCTGGAGCTGTCCGTCCGGCATCGGCTGACCCCGCACGAGGTGGCGGCGGTGCTGGGCCTGCCGTTCGAGCGGACCCGCGCGCTGCTCGCCGCCGCCGAGGCGGAGGTGGCCCGGACCAGGGCGGCGCTGCTGGTGCTCGGGGTGGGCAGCTGCCCGGAGCTGGACCGGCTCGGCGGGGCCGGGGCGGAGTCCTGGCGGGACTGGGTGCTCGGCCCGGCGCTGCGCCGGGAGCTGGTGCAGCACGTGGTGGACTGCCCGACCTGCCGGGGGACGGCGGAGCGGGTGGCCGGCGAGGTGCCGGAGGGCGCGGCGGGGCTGTCCGGGCTGCCGTTGCTGGCGGCGCCCGCCCCGGCGCCGGTGCCCTCCCCGGCGACCTCCCCGGCGCCCTCGGGCGAGGGAAGCGAGGGAGCGGCGTACCTGCCGTCGGCGGCCGGTGCGGTGCGGCGGGCGGGGGCGGTGCCGGTGGCCGAGTCGGGGCTGCGGTTCGACCAGGGCGGCTTCCCCCGGCACCGGGCGCCGGACGCGGGCCGGGCACTGGCGGTGCGTCGGCGGGTGGTGACCACCGGGGTGCTCGCGGCCGTCCTGGCGGCGCCGGTGGTCGCCCTGTGGGCGGGGCACCGGAGCAGCGGGGAGGGGACGGCGGCCGCGGTGTCCACGGTGCGGGTGGAGGAGGCCGGGCGAACGGGCGGACAGCAGCCGAAGCCGTGGCCGACGGCGGGCACGGGGCTGCCGGGGGTGCCGGGGATGGAGTTGGCGGGTGCGGGGGCGGGGGGTGCAGAAACGTTGCCCCTCGGCTTTCCACGGCTGACCCTCCAGGGCCCGGCGGTCCCGGTACCGGCCCACGGGGCGACCCCGATCGGCAGTCCGACCCTGGTCGCCGCCCCCGCACCCGCCGTCGGCCAGGCATCCGCGCCCGGGGGCGGCCCGGGCGGAGCCGAACCGGCCCCGGCCGGGCTGCTCACCGTCGAGGCCGCCGAGTACGGCAGCCGGACCGTCCTCACCCTCACCGACTCCGGCACCACCGAGATCCATTGGCACGCCGTGACGGACGCCGACTGGCTGCGGCTCAGCCGCGACTCCGGCACCCTCGCACCGGGCCAGCGGATCACCGTGACCGTCACCGTGGACGAGGACCTCGCACCCACGGCGCACTGGACCGCCCGGATCGCGCTGCCGCCCTCGCAGGCGGTGGTCACCCTGGAGGGCGGACCGCACAACCGGGGCGGCTCGGCCTCCTCCCCCGCCGCTCCGGGGACGTCGGCTTCGGCGTCGGCGTCGGCCACGACGAACCCGCAGCCGAGCAGTTCCCCGCAGCCGTCGGTGCCGGCCACGGTGGCTCCGTCCCCGTCGGGGTCGCCGTCGTCCTCCGCTCCCTCGCCGTCGCCGTCCTCCTCGGCGTCGTCCTCGCCTTCGGCGTCGGCGTCGGCGTCGGCGTCGGCGTCCGCGCACCCGTCCTCACCACCGCCCTCGGGCACTCCGACGGGCACCCCGTCCCCGGCTCCGCACTGAGCGTCCGGCGAGCGACGCAGGCGGGCGGCGACGGCGGTCAGCTCCGGTCGATCGGCGGCACCCGGTAACTGCCGTCCAGCACGGCCGGCTTCGGCTGGTAGAGCCGGATGATCGGCCGGAACTCGCCGACCGGGGTGGGCAGCCAGTTGGCCGCCTCCACCTCGTCCTCGGGCTGCTCGTGCTGGAGCGTCAGGGTGAGCGAGCCGTCCGCGCCGTACACCAGGCCCGGGGTGCGGTCGCCGATCGTGTAGCGCTCGATCGGGTTGTCCACCAGGTAGTAGTCCGGCAGCGCGTACATCGTGACGGACCAGAACGCCTCGGCGGGCGGTGGCTGGTCGAACCGCAGCGTGTAGTGGTGCGCGCCGCTGAGCGGGCGGCCGCCGGAGTCGTCGTAGGTCATCGCGAACGAGGCCTCGTAGGCGTGGTTGCCCCAGAGGCCGGCCCGGGCGGCGGCGGCCCGGCTGAGGTAGCCGGCGCGGCGGTCGGGGATGCGCCACTCGGGGTCGTCGAGGGTGCCGGGGCCCAGGTGGTCGATGTTGTAGTCGAACAGGTGGAGCGCCGAGCGCCACTCGCCGGGCGGGTGGTCCTCGGGCGGGCGGGTGGCGTCCTCGACCCGTTCGCGGCCGGCGGCCAGGCCCTTGGCCAGCGCGAGGGTCCAGTCCGCGGCGGCCGCACGGTACGGCGAGGTGCCCTCGTCGAGCAGGCCGAGCGGGGCGAAGCGCTGCTGGTACTCGATGTCCGGACCGGCCGGCGGGAAGGCCTGCATCCAGACCCGGAGCCGTTCGAAGAAGGCCAGCCGCTCGGGCACCTCCGGATCGGGCTCGGGCAGTCCGGCGACCAGCCCGCCGGGCTCCAGCGGCTCCAGGGTGAGGGCCTTCTGGAGGGCCTTGACCCGACGGAGGTCGTCCGGCCCGGTGCAGGCGAAGCGGCCGACGATGGTCGCCACCGTGGTCGGCGCCTCGATCACCCGGGCCGGGTCGGACGGGGTGCCGTGCCAGCCGGGCGGGACGATCAGCCAGGTCTGCTCGCCGGTGCCGGTGGCACGGCTGCCGACGTAGGCGACGTTGTCCGTCCACGCGCCGACGACCTGCAGCACGTAGTAGGCGCCCGCGGTGTCCGGGACGCGCAGCACCTGCGGGCCTTCGGAGAGGTCGAGCTGGGCGATCGAGTAGAGGGTGTCGTTGTTGACCGAGACGAAGTGGTCCTTGGGCCCGGCCAGCCGGGTGGCGTGGCTGAAGTGGTTGAACGACGCCGCCGGCAGGGTGCCCAGGCCGCCCCGGGAGAAGCGCTCGACCATGGTGAGGTCGGCGACGATCGGGTAGCCGTAGACGTAGGCGTCGGCGGCCAGGGCCTCCAGCTCGGGGTGGTTCATCGGGGTGTCCTTCGTCCGGTCGGCGCGGTCTCTGCGGTGCGGATCTCTGTAGTGCGGATCTCTGCGCTGCGGGTCAGCTCGGGTCAGCTCGGGTCAGCTCGGGTCGAGCGGCGGGAGGTGCCAGCGGCCGTCGAGGACGGACCGGTCCGGGCCGTGGAGCCGGACGACGACCGTGAACGGGCCGTCCGGGGCGGGCAGCCAGTTGGCGGAGTGCTGGGCGTCGGCGGGCCGCTTGTGCCGGAGGTGGAGGGTGAGCCCGCCGTCCGGGTCGCGGACCAGGCCGAGGGTGCGGTCGCCGATCGCGTAGCGGTCCAGGGTGTTGTCGACCAGCAGGCGGTCCGGGAGCGCGTACATGGTGGCGGACCAGAAGTACCGGGCCGGCGGCAGGTCGTCCGGGCCGAAGCGGACGACGTAGTCGCGGTCGCTGGCGTTCGGCGGCCGGTTGCCCGCGCTGTCCGCCGCCCAACCGCCGCACCAGGCTTCCTCGGTGGGCAGCCCGTAGCGGCCGAGCCTGGCGCCGAGGGCCTGGCGGAGGAAGTCCCCGCCGATCCGCTCACGGGTGCCGAAGAGTGCGGCCGGGGTGGTGGGTTCGGATTCGGCGGCGGCGCGCTCCAGCCGTGCGCGGCCGTCCGCGATGCCGCGCTCGATCTCGGCCCGGACCTCGATCGGCAGCGTGGCGGGCTCGAACTCGCCGCGCCCGTCGACGCCGAGGTCGGTGAGGCGGCCGCGCAGGTCGAGCTCGGCGGGCGGCAGCTCGACGGGCCCGCGGAGCGGGAAGAAGCCGAGCAGGAAGTCGAGGAAGCTGAGGAACTCGACGGTGTCCAGCACCTCCTCGCGCCAGACCGGCCAGACCGGCTCCGGCGCGGGGGCGGGCGCCGGGGTGCCGGCGTACTCGTGCAGCGGGCGCAGCCGGTACTGCTGCTGGACGGCCTTCAGTTCGGCGATGTCCGCGGGGGTGTCGCCGGTGAGGTGGGTGCGGCCGAGGATGCCGACCAGACGGGTGGCGGTGCGGAGCACGCCCCGGATGCCGGGCGGGGGCTCGCCCTGCCAGTCGGGGCCGGCCACCAGGTAGTCGCCGGCCTCCTGGCCGGTGCTCCGGGCACCGACGAACCCGGCGTACACGGTGTCGAGTTCGTGCAGCGGGAGGACGTAGTAGCGGTCCGCGGCCGGGACGGACACCACCCACGGTTCGGCGCGCAGGTCGAGCCAGGCCCAGGAGTGCGGGGTGTCGTTGTCGGGGGAGGCGACGTCGGTGTCGGCCGGGGTGAACGGCTGCGAGCGGTGGCGGAAGACGCCGAAGCCGCCGACGTACCCCGGGTCCGCGTCGTCCAGTGCCTGCGCGTACAGGGTGCGGTAGTTCTGCAGGATCGGGTAGGCACGGATCCAGGCCTCGGCGGCGGTCGCGCGGATCGTGGCCGGGTCCACGAGTGCCGGGTTGGCCATGCTCGTCGCTCTCCCCAGTGCACGGAAGGCCGGCGGCGCAGGCGCGCACCGGAATTCGGACATACGAGTACATAGGGGATGCTATGCGGGGTGGGGCGGGTCAGCATGTCGGGTGGCCCGACGCTTCCCGGGCACCCGCCGGCCACCGGCTACCGGCTACCAGCGCTGACACGGGTACGGGTGTGGGTGCGGGTGCCGGGCCCGGAGTGGGAAGTCGGACCGGCCGACTTCCCACTCCCCACGAGCCCGGTCAGTGGCTGCGGCGGGTGACCAGTTCGGCCAGCACCAGCAGTTCGTCGGCCGCCGACGGCTCCGGGACGGCCGTGGCCAGCTGCGCCATCGCCGCCGCCATCCGCTCGCAGGACTCGCCCTGCGCCCAGCCGCGGCCGCCGGCGCCTTCGACGGACGCCGCGCACTGCGCCAACTCCTCAGGGCTGAGCTGGCGTTCGAGGGCGTACAGCCCGGCGAGCCGGGCCCCCTCGGGGGTGCCGGAGCCCAGCGCCGCGACCACCGGCAGCGACTTCTTCCGGGCGACCAGGTCCGCGCCCACCGGCTTGCCGGTCACCGCCGGATCGCCCCAGATGCCGATCAGGTCGTCGATCAGCTGGAACGCCAGGCCGATCTCCCGGCCGAAGCCGTCCATCGCCTGCGCGGCCTCCTCCGACCCGCCGCCGTACAGGGCGCCCATCGCGCAGGCGGCGCCGAGCAGAGCGCCGGTCTTGGCCTCCGCCATCGCCAGGCACTCGGCGAGCGAGACGTCGCTGCGCTGCTCGAAGGCGCAGTCGATCTGCTGGCCCTCGCACAGCTCGACCACGCAGTCGGTGAGCCGTCGGACCGAACTCCGGGCGGCCGGGTGGGCGTCCTCGGCGAGCAGGCGCAGCGCCAGCGAGTGCATGGCGTCCCCGGCCAGGATGGCCTCGGTGGTGCCGAACACCCGCCAGGCGGTGGGCCGGTGGCGGCGCGTCTCGTCCCGGTCGATGACGTCGTCGTGGAGCAGCGTGAAGTTGTGCACCAGCTCGACGGCGGCGGCCGCGGCGGTGGCCTCGGCGGTCGTGCCGCCGAGCGCCTGGGTGGCGGCGAGGACCATGGCGGGCCGGATCGCCTTGCCGGAGGGGGCGTCGGCGGGCGAGCCGTCCGCCTCCCACCAGCCGAAGTGGTAGCCGGCGACCTTGCGCATCGCGCCCGGCAGTGAGTCGACGGCGGCCCGCAGGACCGGGTCGACCAGGTTGCGGGCCCGGGCGAGGACGTCCGCCGCCTCGTTCCCCTCTTTGTGGTCCCGCTCCAGTGTGGAGCTCGTCATGGGTTTCTCCCCCTGTCGGCCTGCGGTGAGGCGGCCTGGTGTGAGGTGCCGGTCGTGGGTCGGCCGACCCGGTCGGTGGCCGGGTCGGCCGACGGCCGGCCCGCTTTCCGGACGTGCCGCGGCGCGCCGCCCGGCCGGGGTGTGGGTGCCCCGGTCGGGCAGCGTGGAATTCGGACCGGCTCCGGTCGGTCGGTGCCCGGGCCTGGGCGCGTGCCCGGATATCGCGCGCCCGGCCGGAATGGTTGAGACTCGCCCGGACAGGGCCTAGCGCTGTGCGACGTCCACGTTCTCCAGGACGCCGACCGCGTCCGGGACCAGAATCGCGGCGGAGTAATAGGCGCTGACCAGGTAGGAAATGACGGCCTTGTCGTCGATTCCCATGAACCGCACCGAAAGGCTCGGCTGGTACTCGTCCGGAATTCCGGTCTGGTGCAGGCCGACGACGCCCTGGTTGTCCTCGCCGACGCGCAGCGCCATGATCGAGCTGGTGTGCCCGCCGATGACCGGGATCTTGTTGCATGGGAAGACCGGCACGCCGCGCCAGGCCGTGACGTGCTTGCCCTCGACCTCGACCGTGCCGGGGACGAGGCCGCGCTTGTTGCACTCGCGGCCGAAGGCGGCGATGGCCTTGGGGTGGGCGAGGAACATCTTGGTGCCGCGGCGGCGGCTGAGCAGCTCGTCCATGTCGTCCGGGGTGGGCGGGCCGGAGTGGGTCTGGATCCGCTGGTCGTACGCGGCGTTCTCCAGCAGGCCGAACTCGGGGTTGTTGACGAGCTCGTGCTCCTGGCGCTCGCGCAGCGCCTCGATGGTCAGCCGGAGCTGGTGCTCGGTCTGGTTCATCGGCTGGTTGTAGAGGTCGGCGACGCGGGAGTGCACCTTGAGGATGGTCTGCGCGACGCTCAGCTCGTACTCGCGGGGCTTGAGCTCGTAGTCCACGAAGGCGCCGGGCAGCTCGTACTCGCCCCGGTGCCCGGCGGAGAGGTCGATCGCGGCCTCGCCGTGCTTGTTCTGCGCCTGCTGGAAGCCGTTCAGGTACTCGATGACCTGCAGCTGCAGGGCCTCGGAGCGGTCGTGGAGTTCCTGGAAGGCGGGCCAGGAGAGCGACATCACGGTGCCGGAGGTGGCGGCCCGGACGGTGTACGGCCAGGTGCCCTCCTCCTGCTGGAGGGCCTCGTCGCCGAGGTGGTCGCCGTCGGCGAGGGTGCCGACCACCGTCTCCTCGCCGTACTTGCCGGTGCCGAGCCGTTCGAGCTTGCCGTGCGCGATGAGGAAGACCTCGTTGATCGCCGCGCCGGCGGAGACCAGTACGTCGCCGGCGGCGAACTCCCGCTGCACGAAGCGCCCGGCCAGCTCCGTCAGGACGGCCTCGTCCTGGAAGCCGTGCAGCACCGGCACCTCGGCCAGCGTCGGCGGGACGATCCGCACCTCGGAGCCGGTCTTGACGAAGCTCACCCGACCGCGGCCGACCGAGTGGCGCAGGCGGCGGTTGACCCGGTAGGTACCGCCGGACACCTGCACCCAGGGCAGCGTCTTGAGCAGCCAGCGCGGGCTGATGCCCTGCATCTGCGGCGCGGACTTGGTGGTCGTGGCGAGGTTCCGCGCACCCGCCGTGCTCAGACTCTGCTGCTGCCGGATCTCCGGTTGCGCGCTGGGCGCGGGAACACCGGCATTGGTTTCGGTCGACATAAGGGGAGCCCTTCGCATGCCCGATGAAGTGTCGCCTTGCACATTCATGTTGCAGCTTCATGGTGGGCCCATTCGGGTGCATGCCGCAATCACTCATTCGAGTGGTTCGGGATAACCGAACAAATAGTACGACTGGATCACCCGATCGATATCTGTTCGATTGATTATTCGAACTTATCGGGAATACCGCCTCCCATCTTCCCCCATCGGCACCCCCTCCGTCGCCACCCCTTGACACCCGGACACCCGGCACCCCTCCCGTCCAGGCCCGGGGAGCCGGCCGCTAAGGTGCCACCTCACAGGGCCGCCAGGCCAGTTGACGAGCACGGCCGACCACGAGCCCTGACCCTTCGTCACCCCATGCCCTGGGAGGCAGTCTTGACAGCCCCCGTCCGTGTCTGGCTCAACCGCACCTACGCCGAGAACGTCTTCTTCATCGAACAACTCCGCACCGCCCCTCGCCCGGTGACGGTCCACGCGACCCACGCCGACCCCGACTCCCCGGTGCTCGCCGCCGCCGACCACGGCACCCTGGAACCCGCCGACCTGCCCGCCGACGCCTACGTCGGCTACGCGCTCGACTACTGCGCCCGGCACTCCATAACCGTCTTCCTCCCGCAGCTGCACCAACTCGCCATCGCCCTCGCCCGGCCGGAGTTCGAGGCGATCGGCACCACCCTGCTCTGCCCGCCGGCCACCGCCATCGCCACCTACACCAGCAAGGCCGACGGCTACCGGGCGATCGCCGCCGCCGGACTGCCCACCCCGCCCTGGTGGCGGGTGCGCACCGCCGACGAACTGCTCGACGCCGTCGGCCGGATCGAGGCCGCCGGGCACACCGCCTGCCTCAAACCCACCACCGGCGCGGGCGGCACGGGCTTCCGGGTGCTCACCCGGGAGCCGTACGGGCCACGGCGGCTTCACGGCTGGGACCACCGGGTCCAGGTCGAGCAGGTGGCCGCCGCCCTGTCCGCCGGACCGGGCGCGGGGGACGAGGGGGACGAGCCCGTCGACCTGCTGGTGATGCCCTACCTGGACGGGCCGGAGGTCTCGGTGGACTGCCTCGCCGACCGGGCCGGCCACCCGCTCACCGTGGTCGGCCGCACCAAGGAGGGCCGCCGCCGCGGCTTCACCGCCGACCCGCGGTACCTGGAGCCGGTCCGGCGCCTGGTCGGGGCGAGCCGGATGGCGTACCTGTCCAACATCCAGTTCCGCGAACTGGCCGGGCGACCGGTGGTGATCGACGTCAACACCCGGCCCGCCGCCGGGCTCCACCAGCTGCGGCTGTGCGGCCTCAACCTGCCCTGGGACGCCGTCCGGCTGGCGCTCGGCGAACGGCCGGAGCCCACCGGGGTGGATCCGGACGTGCACGGCGTCGAGTACACGCTGGTCTCCGGCATCCAGCCGGTGCGGCCGCGCCGGGCGCCGGCCCCGGTCTCCCTCGTCCGGCAGCGGTAGCCCGGACCCGACGGCGGGCGGCTCGTGCGATGCTCACACGTGGCTCACACGTGGCTCATACGGGGCTCGGTGCGGCCGCGCGGACGGCAACCCCGGTGCTACAGCGGGCCGTTCCAGTCGAGCGTCGGCTCCAGCACGCCCTCCAGGGTGAGCAGCCAGCGCTTCACGTCGATCCCCACCCGGCCGCCGCCGAAGCCGCCGATCCCGTCCGCCGCCACCACCCGGTGGCAGGGCACCAGCAGGGCGACGGGATTGGCGGCCATCATCTGGCCGACCGTCCGCGCCGCCAGGCCGGGCTCGGCCACGCCCTCGAACACCCCGCTGAGGGCCGCCAGTTCGCCGTAGGTGATGGTCCGGCCGTACGGCACCTCCTGCCAGAGCGTGCGCAGCACGGTGCGGTGCGGGCCGGAACTCAGGCTCCAGTCGATCGGCAGGCCCAACTCACGGCTGCGGCCCGCCAGATAGGCGCCGATCCGGTCCCGGACGGCGGCGGTCTTCGACGCGTCGGTGCACGGCGGCAGTTCGCCGTCCCGCCCGCCGTACCCGGCCGCCGCCACGCCCAGCGGCGTCACGGCGATGTGCATCGGGCCGCTGGGCAGCGGCGTCTCCACGGTCAGCCAGGACATCGACCAGGACTGCGGCACGCTCGGGCCCCCACCCTCCGCCGGACCGGCCGCCGGCCACTCCGGCGCCCGCGGGGCGCGCGACCTCCGCCCGCCCCGCACGCCATCGTACGGCGGGCGGGGCGGCGCGCCTTCGGCGTCGGCGGGCACCGGGGCCGTCGGCTGCGGCGGGCAGCGGGGCCGTCAGCGCCGCCCCTTCAGCTCGGCCGCGAGCGCCCGGGACCAGTGCGACAGCTCGGCGCGGTCCGGCGCCCGGCCCTCGCACAGCAGGGTGAGCTGCGCGTCGTTGATCCGGTTCGGCCCCGGGATCTCCAGCAGGTACGCCAGCTCCGCCAGTACGGTGGCGAGCCGCTCGGCGTCCGTGCGGTCCAGGGTGGCCGCGGACTCGTGGTGGCTGATGGTGAGCGAACCGGGCATGGTCAAACCTCCTCCGTCCACCCCCGCTCCCTCCACGGTACGACCGGTCCGGCCGCGGCGCCCGCCGCGGGCGGCGGGGGTGCGGCGGCCGGACCTGGTCGCGCTCCGGGGCCGGCCGGGTACGGTGCGCGGTGGGCCGCACCGGGGGCCGGGGGTGCGCCCCGGAGCCGTTCGGGGGCGGGTGGTCGGCGGAGCCTGGAAAGGTCGGACCAGCACGGGTCAGGGCGCGCTTTCCCGGTCGCCGTGGCGCCCGTCCTCGCCGTGCCGGCTCCCTTCCCAGCGGCGGTTCCGAACCGCCGGCACCGCCAACACCACCGTACCGGCCACGAGTTGCCAGACCGCACCGAGCAGCAGCACCTTGTCCACGCCGATCCGGTCCGCCGCCGGTCCGGCCGCCGCCAGCCCGAGCGGCCCCAGCACGAACGCGCCGAGCGCCCCGAAGGAGTTGACCCGGCCGAGCACCTCCGGCGGCACCCAGCTCTGCATCGTCGTGCTGACCAGCGTCCCACTGACCGCCGAGCCGACCCCCGCCACCAGCGCGCCCGCCACCACCCACGGCAGCGGCGCACCGGCCGCGAGCGCGGCGGAGGGCAGCGCCCAGGCCAGCGTGGCCACGGTGGCCACCGCGAGCGGCCGCTCGGGCCGGCGCCCGAGCATCACCAGCCCGCCCAGCACCGCGCCGACGCCGTACACCCCCATCACCAGGCCCCAGGCCCGGGCGCCGCCGAGGTCCCGCTGCGCGGTGAGCGGGCCGAGCACCAGGAACGGCGCCCAGACCAGCAGGTTGAACAGGCCCATCTGGACGGTGGTGATCCAGAACCACGGCCGAGAGGCGAACTCCGACCAGCCGGCCCGCAGTTCGGCGAGCATCGGCTGCTCGCCGCCGGCCGCGTTCGCCGCGCGGTCGGGCAGCCGGAGCCTGGCCAGGGCGAACGCGCCGACGCCGTACGTCACCGCGTCGGCCAGCAGGACCACCGCCGGTCCCTGCGTCGCCGTCACCAGACCGGCCGTCGCGGGCCCGGCCACCGTGGCCACCGAACGGGCCAGCCCCAGCAGGGTGTTCGCGTCGGCCAGGAGCTCCTTCCGGCGCACCAGGCCGGGCACGATCGCCCCGAGGGCCGGCAGGAACAGCCCCTCCCCGATCCCCCACACCGCCACCAGCGCGACCATCGCCCAGACCGGCGCCCGCCCGGCCGTCAGCAGCGCGGCGAACACCGCCTGGACGAGCCCGCGCAGGACGTCCGAACCCAGCATCACCCGGCGGCTGCCGAACCGGTCCGCGATCACCCCGCCGGCCAGCAGCACCAGCACCACCGGCAGGATCCGGGCCGCCATCACCCACCCCAGGTCGGTTCCACCGCCGCCGTCGTCGAGCACCGCGAAGGCCACCGCCACCGGCGCCATCGAGGAGCCGAGGAGAGAGGTTGAGTAGCCGACGAAGAACCACGCGAAATCGCGCTCGCCCAGCACGGCGAGCCGGTCTCCCAGCCGCCGGCGGCGGGCCGGGATCCGTTCCGCATCCACTGCCATGGGCGGCAGTCTGCCCCCGGACGGGAACGGCGTTCAAGGGTTTCCGGGGAAAAGTTGAGTCTTTTGGCCTCAACATTTCGCACCCCGCCGACCGCCGCAGTAAACGGCCTCAGAAACGGCTGTTCACCTGCGATTTACTGCGCTTCGTGGATAGCCTTCAGGAGTCCGGCCCGAGTTGATTTACTGCGGAAGAAGCCCCGACATGGCAGAGCTCCCCCCGGTCGAGTACGCCGTCGCCGTCGAGCGCTACCTGGCCGCCTCCGGGCTCGCCGAAGGCTCCCGGCGGATCTACCGGATCGCCCTGAACACCTGGGCCTGGGCCCTCGCCGACCGCCCCGCCCCCACCGGCCCCGACCGGCGGCGCGCCCGGCCGCCCGTCCTCCCGCTCGCCCTGCTCGACCACCCGGACGCCGCCCGCCGCCTGCGCACCGCCGCCGACCGCCGCCGCGCCGACACCGACCCGCGCACGCTCAACCGCGAACTCTCCACCCTGCGCGCCGCCGTGGCCTGGTGGCGGGCCCAGCACTGGCTCGACGACGACCCCACCACCGACCTGCACCCCGGCCCGCGGCCCGGACCGACCGTCGCTCCCCTGACCCCCGACGACCTGCGCGCCCTCTTCGCCCTCCGCGCGCCCCTACGCGAACAGTCGCTCTGGCACCTGCTCCACGAGTCCGGCGCCGCCATCGACACCGTCCTCGCCCTCGACACCGACGACCTCGACCTGCCCCGGCACCGCACCCTCCACCGGCCCGGCCGCACCCCCGTCCACTGGCAGAGCGGCACCGCCCGACTGCTCCCCCTCCTCGTCGCCGGCCGCACCACCGGCCCGCTCTTCCTCACCGACCGCCGCGCCCCCGCCGGCACCCCCGCCTCCGACCGCTGCCCCCACACCGGCCGCGCCCGCCTCTCCTACCGCCGCGCCGCCGAACTCCTCACCACCCACACCGCCCCCTTGACCCCCGGCGCCCACGGCTGGACCCTGCGTCAACTACGCCCCGGTGCACCTCCGTCACTGGATTCCGACGGCCGGGCACGACACCCTGGCACCCCCGATCGAAGGGACCCCGCGTGATCCCCGACAACGAGACCCGGCGGCGCCGGGAGGCCGTCAGCCGACTCGCCACGGAACAGGCGGTGCTGATCGAGACCGCGGAGAGCTCCGGCACCGGCTTCCTGGTCGCCCCCGACACCGTGCTGACCTGCGCCCACGTCGTCCGCTCCGACCCGCACCCGGCGGTGACGGTGCACGGGCGCACGCTCCGAGCCGAGGTGATCGCCCGGGAACCGCGGCAGGACCCGGACGGCGGCATCTACGCGTACCCGGACCTCGCGGTGCTCCGCCTCCCCGAACCGCTGGACACCGCGGGCGTCTGGCTCGCCGATCAGGTGCCCCCCGGCGGCTCGGACGTGATCGTCCACGGATTCAGCGACGCGACCCTGGACGCCGGCACCCACCGGGACACCCTGTACCTCTCCGTCGTCGGCCGCTCCGGCGAAGCAGGCCACTTCGTCCGGCTCAAGAGCGACCAGGTCGTCCAGGGGTTCAGCGGCAGCCTCGTGCTCGACCCCGCCACCGGACGGGTGTGCGGAGTGCTCAAGACCTCCCGCGACGAGACGGCCGTCCTGGGCGGCTGGATGGTCCCCGTCGACGCAGTGCGGACCTGCTTCCCCGAACTGGCCCGGCGCAACGGACTCGGCCACCGGCCCGGCACGGCCTGGTACGACCTGGCGATGGACCGGGCCGGGCGCCAGGTCCGGCTCTTCGGGGCGTACGGGCACCACCGCCCCCGCCAGACGCCCCGGCCGACCCCCGCCCAGCTGCTGACGCAGGGCGCGATGCCCTTCGTGGACCGCCCGGAACTCGCCGAACTGCGGGCCTGGTGCGCCGACGAGACCCCGCTGCTGCTGCGCCTGCTCCACGCGCCGGGCGGCTCCGGCAAGACCAGGCTCGCCGCCGAGCTGTGCCGGCTGATGGCCGAGGACGGCTGGCTCGCGGGCTTCGTGCAGCGCAGCAGCCTCGCGGGACCGGGGTGGCTGGACGAGCTGACCACCGCCCTCGACGACGGTCTGGCGGTCCTCGCCGTCTTCGACTACGCCCAGGCCCGGCTGGAGGACATCCGCACCCTGGTGGACCACGTCTCGCGGTTCGGACCCGAGCAGCCCCGGCTGCGCCTGCTTCTGCTCGCCCGCACGGCCGAGCCCTTCTGGCGGGCGCTGCAGAGCGGCGTCGACGACTGGGCGCTGGCCGACGCCAGCGTCGTGGAACTCCCCAGGACGATCCCCTCCGCCACCTCCATCCCCTCCCCCGCCGGGGACGCCTCGCCCGCCGCGCTGGTCGTCTCGGCCTTCGAGGTCTTCGCCCGACGACTCGGCCACGACCGCCTGCCCGTACCGAGGAGCCTTCCGTCGCGCGCCGGGCGGGAGGACTCGCTGCTCGGCGTGCTCGCACTCGCGCTGGACGCCGTCCTCACCCTCGCCCGGGGAAGCAGCTGGTCCGGGCACGGCGATCCGCTGGAACGACTCTGCGACCACGAGGTCCGGGTCTGGCACGCGCAGCTCACGGCGTGGCTGCCCGCGGAGCCGGCCCTGGCCGGCGAGGCCGGCCGACTCCTGGCGGAAGGGCTCCTCCTCGTCCCGGTCCTCGCCCCCGGACGGCGCTCGGACCGGCTGATCGCCCTGCTGGAACGGGTCCGGGCCGAGGCGTTCCCCCACCAGCCGCCCCTCAACATGAACGTCGTCAACGCCCTCCTGCGCATGCTCTACCCGGCCGAGGACGGCCTGGTCGCCCCCGTCGGCCCGAGCCGGATCGGCGAGATCCTGGTCCGCCGGGTGCTGAGTACGCCGGAGAGTTCGGGACGCTCCGAGGAGTACCTGCTCGCCCTGCTGGACCCGCCGCACCCCGCCTCGCCTCAGGAGCGGATCGCGGCGGCCACCGAGACCGTGGAGATCCTCGCCCGCGCCCGCGGCTGCACCGGGGTGGGGCGGGTCGTGGACCACCCCGCCCACCCGGCCCTGGACGCCGCACTGGCCCGGAGCATCACCGAGCGGCCCGACGCGCTCCTGCCGGCCCTGGCCGTCAACGGCGCCGTACTGCCGCACGCCGAACCGCTGGCGGCCCTCATGCTGCCCGCCGTGCAGGCGTGCGAACCGGACGTCCTCGCCGCCGTCGAGAGCCGGCTGCCCGGCTACCCCTCCAGCATGTCGCCGGTGGCGGCGCTGGTCCTGAAGCGCCTGTTGGACCAGCCGGACCCCGAATTCGGCGAGGAGGACCAGCTGCGCAGGCTGCGCCGCCTCATCAGCTACAGCCTCCGGCTCGACGAGACCGCCCCCGGCGGGCTGGCCCCGGACGGACTCGCCGCGGACGGCGTCCGCCCCGGCGACGGCGACTCGGCGCTGACCGCCGCCCAGCAGGCCGTCCGCCTCAGCCGGGACCTCGTCCGGCAGACCGGCCGCCACCTCCCCGAGTACGCGAGGGCGCTCCACAACGTGAGCCTCCTGCTGCACCGCGCCCACCGGACCGAACCGGCGCTCGAACACGCCAGGTCGGCCGTCGCCCGCTACGAGGAACTCCTCGCCGGGGCGGACGGGGACGACACCCTGCGCCAGACGTACCTCCTGGACACCGCGACGGCGCTGAGTACCCTGGCCCTGGTGCGGATGGAGGACGGCCAGGTGAGCGCGGCCCTCGACGCGGCCGCGCACGGCGTCGAACTGTGCGAGGAGGCCGAACCGGGATCCCGGCAGGACGACACCCTGCTGACCTGCCTCCAACTCCTCGCCCGGTGCGGGCAACTGGCCGGCCGGCCCATCGAGGCGGTGACGGCCGGCTACCGGGCGCTCGCGCTGCTGCGCGAGCTGGCCGACCAGCAGCCCGGCCGCTACCTGGTCAGGCTCCCGGAGGCGTTGCACCGGCAGGCGATCGGCCTCGTCCGGGCCGGACGGGACGACGAGGCGTACCGCGCGCTGCGGGAGGCCGCACAGCTGCGGGCCGCCCTTCCGCCCGGCGACCGGCAACGGCTCGCCGCACAACGGTCCTCGCTGCGAATGCTGGTCCAACTCTCCTCGGAGATAACCGAGTTCACCGACGAGCGCGCACACTGGGTGGAGCAGCTGGCGACCATGGGCAATCATGGCAGGTGAGGCCGCCGCCACCTGCGGCCCTACGACGGCAGGTAGGAGCATGATGCCCACGGACTCTCAGGACCTCGCCTCGCCCGCACCGATCCGACGCCGCCAGGCCGTCGAGGTCTTCGGGAACCGCTTCGGCCGGCTCTACAACGACGAGGTCGTCGCCCCGGGCGGCACGGCCGGCAACTACCTCCGGTGGCAGTGGTCGCAGACCGGCGTCGTCGTGGTGGCGACCGGCCCCGACGGCATCGCGCTGGTGCCCTCCTACCGCTACCCGGTCGGCGCCGCCTCGCTGGAGTTCCCGCGCGGCGGCTGCGAGCCCGGCGAACCCCCGGAGGAGGCCGCCGCCCGCGAACTCAGGGAGGAGACCGGCCTCATCGCCTCCACCGTGGAGAGCCTCGGCCTGATCCACGCGGACACCGGCCTGATCGAGAACGGCATCCACGTCTGCCGCGCCACCGTGCTCCCCGGAGGCACCGCCACCGCCCGGCCGGAGGCCATGGAATCGGTGACCGACCCGGTCTGGGTCTCCCCCGACCTGATGGCGCGCTGGCTGCGGCAGGGCCGGATCACCTGCGGCGTCACCCTGGCCGCCTTCGCCCTCCTCCAGGCCCACCCCGACCCGCAGACGGCGGCCGTCAGAGGGTGACCACCCGCTCGAAGGGGTCGAGCTCGCGCAACGGCCGCGGCTGTGCCCGGCGCTGCGGGTCCGGGACAGCCGCACCCGGTCCGTTCACCACGTGGAGCGACAGGTCGCGAACGCCGTCGGCCGCCGGGGAGACCACCTCCAGGCCGGCCCCCAGCCGACCGGCGACCGGGTCCTCGTCCAGCCCGAAGCGCATCAGCCGGACCTCACCCCGCAAGTGCTCCCACGCCAGGCCCCCGACGCGGCGGAAGGTGCGCTCGAACGCCTCCAGCGTCCACGAGCTGAACTCGTCGACCGCCGAACGCAGCACCGCCGTGTCCGGCTGGATCCCCCGGCGCAGCCGCCCCAACTCCGCCACCAGGGCCACCCGGGAGGGCTGCTCGATCGCCTCGAACACCACCTCCACCGGGAGTTGGGACAGCAGCAGGTTGTCGAGCAGCACCGCCGGGAACCCCGCGTACTCGACGAGTCGCCGGCTCCGGAAGACCGGAATGGTGCCCTCGCCGTCGCGCGGGCCGGCCATGCCGACGCCCAGGGCCTGCGGCAGCGCCCGCCGGTAGGACTCGCCGGCCCAGTCGTCCACCGACTGGAGCACGAGGACGAGTTCGGCGCTGCCCCCGGGGCGGGCGCTCCGGTAGGCGGCCAGCCAGTCCCGGAGCTGCTTGTAGAGCAGCGGATCCTGCTCGGCGACCCAGGTACGCGCGGCTTCGAGGGCCTCCCGCGCGCTCCCGGCGAAGTCCCGCTCGGCGGCCTCGATCCGCGCCAGGACACCGGACTTGAACGCGGCGGCGACGGCCGACCCGTCGTACGGCTCAGTGTGCGCGGACGACACCTCGGTCAGCCGCTCCACGTAGGGGACGTCGGGCGCGTTCTCCACGCCCTCGGCCCGGTGCCCGTCGCTGATCCGGTGCAGGGTCCCGCCCGCCCGCAGCGCGACCCGCAGCCGGCCGGCCTCCAGGAGAGCGCCGAAGTCCGAGAGCGCCGCCGTCCCCGGGGACCAGCGGACCTTCCGTGCCTCCTCGGCGTCGACGAGCGCCCGGAAGTACCTGTTGTTGAGGCCCTGCGAGTCGCCGATCAGCAGGGTGTCGGCGAAGAGGACGTGCAGCAGGACCCGCGACCGCAGGTCCGAGGCCCGGTCGATCGGCGCCGCCGCGTGCGGCTCCACATCGGAGAGGTAGATGTGTTCGGTACCCGCCGCCCGCTGTCCCATATCCATGGCCTGCCACCCTTCGGCGCCCGATACAGTTCCCCTCGCGAAGAAGAAGGATAGGCCCACGGCCCGGGCCGGCCACCGGTTTTCCGGCAATTCGACCCCGGCAACGGCACCCCTTGGAGGAGAAATGTCGGAGCTTGTCCAAGTAGTGACGCCCGAGGGGACATTCTGGGCCCGCATCGAGGAGCAGCGCGGCCCCAGGGACGTCGCCCTGCGCCGCCCCAGCTACCAGCTGGACGACCTGGCGGGCACGCTCCAGACCGTGGTCGGCAACGTGCGATCCGGCCTGCGGGCGGCCGCCCCCGACGAGTTCACGCTCGAATTCGGAATCGAGCTCTCCGTCAAGACGGGAGTCCTCGTGAGCGCGGTGACGGGAGTCGACGGAAAGGCCAGCCTGAAGGTGACGGCGACCTGGCGGAAAAGCGGCGAGACCGCCCTTTCCGGCCCACCGAACGAATCAGAGGAATCGGAGGAATCGGAGGAGTCCGACGACTCGAACGAATCCACCGAATCCGGCGAACCGGCCGAATCCGCACCCGAAACCAGCTGACCAACCGCCACGCACCACCCCACGGCCCGCGACACACCCCGGCAACGACGAAGGGCCAGCTCCTCCGGATCACTCCGGTGAGCTGGCCCTTCGGGCGCCGGTCGCATCGCTTCCTACGCGAGCCCCCTGTCGGGTTCGAACCGACGACCCCCGCTTTACAAGAGCGGTGCTCTGGCCAGCTGAGCTAAGGAGGCACGGTGACCGTCCGCGAGGGATCACGGCGGCACCGGGGGCAGTCTACCGGGCCCGGTAGGTGGGGTGGGGGGATATCCGGGGGTTGGCGGGGTGGGGTGGGCGTGATGGAACCGATGCCGAAATCGGGCGGGCTGGGGGCTGACAAGCAGCGGAGGCGCAGGTAGCGTCGCCCGGAGTCGGTTCGTGAGGTGGTTCAGACCACTGGGCGGGCTGACGGAGGCGAACGAACGCCCCTTTACTCGGATCGTCCGGCACGTTCCTGCCGGTGAAGGAGAGAACAATCATGGCTTCTGTCACGTACGAGCAGGCGACCCGCGTCTACCCCGGGGCGGACAAGCCCTCGGTGGACGCGCTGGACCTGGAGATCGCGGATGGCGAGTTCCTCGTGCTGGTCGGCCCCTCGGGCTGCGGCAAGTCGACCAGCCTGCGCATGCTGGCCGGTCTGGAGGACGTCAACAGCGGCTCCATCCGGATCGGTGACCGGGACGTCACGCACCTGCCGCCGAAGGACCGGGACATCGCCATGGTGTTCCAGAACTACGCGCTGTACCCGCACATGACCGTCGCCGAGAACATGGGCTTCGCGCTCAAGATCGCCGGCGTGAACAAGGCGGAGATCCGCACCAAGGTCGAGGAGGCCGCGAAGATCCTCGACCTGACGGAGTACCTGGACCGCAAGCCGAAGGCGCTGTCGGGTGGTCAGCGGCAGCGTGTCGCGATGGGCCGCGCGATCGTGCGCCAGCCGCAGGTCTTCCTGATGGACGAGCCGCTGTCGAACCTGGACGCGAAGCTGCGTGTCTCGACCCGTACCCAGATCGCCGGCCTCCAGCGCCGTCTGGGCATCACGACGGTGTACGTCACCCACGACCAGACCGAGGCGCTCACCATGGGCGACCGGGTCGCGGTGCTCAAGGGCGGCGTGCTCCAGCAGGTCGACACCCCGCGCAACATGTACGACCGGCCCTCCAACCTGTTCGTGGCCGGCTTCATCGGCTCGCCCGCGATGAACCTGGTCGAGGTGCCGCTGGTGGACGGCGGCGTGAAGTTCGGCGGCTCGGTGGTCAACGTCTCGCGCGACGACCTGGCCGGCGCCGGCACCGACAAGTCGGTGACGGTCGGCATCCGCCCGGAGCACTTCGAGATCGTCCCGGCGGGCGGCATCGAGGGTGTCGCGGTGACGGTGAACGTCGTCGAGGAGCTCGGCTCCGACGGCTTCGTGTACGGCACCACCAAGATCGGCGGCGAGGACAAGGAGCTGGTCGTCCGCGTGCACGGCCGGCAGATCCCGGCCCGCGGCGAGACGATCCACGTCGTGCCGATCGCCAACGAGACCCACGTGTTCTCGACCAGCTCGGGTGCCCGCCTGAGCAGCTGAGCACGGCACGCCCTGCCGGTCGGTCGACCGGCGGGGAAAGCCGGCACGACGGAGCCCGTCGGACCACTCCTGGTCCGGCGGGCTCCGTCCGTACACCCCCACGTCAACACGGTGTGGGGACGAACCCGGACACGGTGTCACTCGATGGTGTCACGGAGGGCGATCCGGCCCGTACCCACCGCTACTCTCCTGAGGGTGAAGCAGCTTGTACGCCGTATCGGCCAGACCGTCGCCCTGACCCTGCCGGTCCTCCTGGTGACCACCGGCACCCTCGCCGTGACCCGGGTGCCATGGGCCCCGCCGACCAACCTCGACCAGCAGGTCGTGGCGGCGTCCAGTGGTGACGGCGCCGGGATCGGGCGGTCCGCCACCGCGGGCACGTCCCCGGACGGACTCGCCCCGCAGGAGTCGCTGCGGGTGGTGCTGCTGGACGAGCTGCGGGCGAAGAACCCGTCCGCCGCGCTGGACCTGCTGGAGCGCTCGATGCGCGAGCAGCCGTCGCTGACGCCGTACTGCACCTCGCTCGCCGGCGAGCTGGGCAAGGCGGCGGTGCGCAAGTACCAGGGCGACGTCCAGCGGGCCCGGTCCTTCGCCCGCCCGGTCTGCGACGGGTCGTTCGCGGCTGGCATCGCCGGCTGACCCGGCAGCTGACCCGTCGGCCGGCCCCACCGTCGGTCCCACCGGCAACCGCGGGCCGACGACGCCCGCGGGCTCGGGCTCCCGGCCCCGGTGGGCGTCCTATTGTTCAGGCATGACCGCTGACTCCGGCCCCACCGCCGATCCCGCGTCCCCGCCGACCCACCCGTCCCGGCCGACCACGACGCCCGTCACCCAGGCCGTGATCCTGGCCGGCGGCCAGGGCTCGCGGCTGCGGCCCTACACGGACGACCGCCCGAAGCCGCTGGTCGAGATCCCCGGGACGGGCACGCCGATCCTCGGCCACCAGCTGGCCTGGCTGGCCTCCGAGGGCGTCACCGACGCGGTGGTCTCCTGCGGGCACCTGGCCGCCGTGCTGGAGGAGTGGCTCGACAAGGCGGACCTGCCGCTGCGCGTGCGCACGGTGGTCGAGGAGGAGCCGCTCGGGCGCGGCGGCGGCCTCAAGTACGCGGCCAAGGCGCTGCCCCGCCCGGACGAGCCCTGGTACGCCACCAACGGCGACATCTGGACCCGGTTCAGCCTGCGCGACATGGCCGCCTTCCACCACGAGCGGGACGCCGTCGCGACGCTCGCGCTGGCCCGGCCGCGCATCCCGTGGGGGGCGGTGGAGACCGACCAGTTCGGCAACGTGCTGGACTTCATCGAGGCGCCGCCCTCGCCGTTCCTGATCAACGCCGGGCTGTACGTGTTCAGCCCGGAGTTCGCCGAGCTGCTGCCGGACGTGGGCGACCACGAGCGCACCACGTTCCCGCAGCTGGCGCGCAGCAAGCGACTGGCGGGCTACCAGCTGCCGCAGGGCGTGTACTGGCGTGCCATCGACACCGCGAAGGACCTCACCGAGGCGGCCAAGGAGCTCGCCTCCGGGGCCGGCCGCTCACCGCGGTAAACCGCCGCACCCCCCGGCGGCCCCGCACCCCCGCCTCCCCCGGCGCACGACGATCGGCCGGGTGCTCCCGCCTCGGAGCACCCGGCCGATCGCGTCCGCGGGCCGTCAGGTGGATGTGGGCGCCCCCGGACGGGAGGAGCGGGCGCCGCCGGACAGGTCGGCGAGCGGGCCGCTGCCCAGCACCCCGCCGAGCAGCCCGGGGCTCGCCCCGGAACTCGGGCTGGGCTTGGACGCCGCCCCCGTTCCGGCGGGGGGCGGGGTGCTGCGCTGGGCGGGCGAGGAACCGGCCGACGGCGCGGCGGCGGACGGCGCGGCGGCGGACGGGGTCGTGCCGGCCCCGGTCTCCGCCTTGGCGGAGTGCCCCTTGCCGCTCGGCGTCGGGCTGCCCGGGCGGGTGGCCGGGGCGGAGGAGGGCGGGGTGGTCGGGCCCGGTGTGGGGGCGGCCGGGCGCGGGGCGGGCGAGGGCGAGGTGGACGAGCCCTGGCCGCCCGGGGTGCCGGTCGGGGCGCCGCTGGGCCAGACCGGCGTGCCGTAGTCGGTGGCCGGACGGGCCGGCGCCTGGTGCGTCCGGGCCCCGGTGCGCACCGCCGCGCCGAGCATCGAGCCGAGCAGCAGGGTCGCCCCGACCACGACCGTGGTGACCACCGTGCCGCGGCGCAGCACCCGGCGGCGCAGCGCGGCGGGCGCGTCGGCGCCGTAGCGCCGCCAGGCCTCCAGGTTGAGCCGCCCGTCCAGGGAGGCGAACGGCGCTCCGGCGATCAGCAGCGGGCTCCAGGCCGCCAGGAAGATCAGGTCGGGGGTGTCGTAGACCGGTACGGCCCGCCAGCTGACGGTGAACAGCAGCGCGGCGGAGAGGAGCATCGCCGCCCCGGCCGCGAGCCGCTGCCAGAGGCCGAGGACGGTCAGCACGCCGACCACGACCTGGGTGAACGACACCACCAGGCCGGCACCGACCGGGTGCGCCATGGCGAAGGCCAGCAGCGGTTCGGCGACCTTCCAGGGGTGCAGCGAGGCGAGCCAGCGCATCATCGAGCCGCGCTCGCCGCCGTCGAAGTAGACCGGGTCGCAGAGCTTGCTGAACCCGGCGTAGACGGACAGCGAGCCGAGGACGGCGCGCAGCGGCAGCAGGACCAGGCCGAGGTCGACCCGGCGGCCGGGGTACCAGGGCGGCTTGCCCTCGGCGGCCGTCGCGGAGACCTCGGGCAGCTCGCCGCTCGGGGTCCAGCCCTGCGGTGCGCCGACCGGGCCGATGCCCGCGTCGGTGGCGGTGCCGGCGCCCTCCCGCGGCTGGCGCGGGACGGTCCGGGCGCCCGAGTAGGACGGGATCACCTGGGTGTCCGACATGCCCGGGCCGCCGCCGTCGGGCCCGGAGCCGGTGAGCCGGACGGCGTCCAGCAGCTGGGTGGCCGCGAGGTCCCCGGGGGGCGCCTGCCCGGTCCAGGTGACGGCGGTGACCCGGCCCTTGCGGCGCGGCGCACCGCCCCCGGCGGCCCCCGCGAGCGCCGGGACGGCGGAGGCGGGCACGACGACCTGCGGGGTGACCAGCGGACGGCGGATCAGGCCCTGGTTGGCGTACGGGTCGCCGAACGCGGCGCCGGTGGACAGCAGTCCGGCCGGGGCCTCGATCAGCGGCGCCACCGGGGCGCCGAGCCGGAGCCGGAAGCTCGCCTGGGTGATGCTGAGGCGCGCGGGGTCGGACGGCACCTTGACCGTGTCAAGGCCGGGGCCCGCGTCTATCCCGGTGCTGCCGCCGCCGAACAGGGGGCGCCGAGGTGTTCTGGTGTCCACGCCCGTCTAACCGGGTGACCACCGCTTAGGACACTCTCCCGAGTGGATGTCCGGCGCATACTTGAAATGATCATGAGAAAAGCGATCGGGCCTGGTCGGGCCCGATCGCTTTTCACTCGGATTGCGGAGAATTCAGAAGTTCCCCTGCGCCCCGCACACCGGCTGTGCTCAGCGCTTGGCGCGCAGTCGCGCGGCCTCGTAGAGCACGATGCCCGCCGCGACACCGGCGTTCAGCGACTCGGTCAGCCCGGACATCGGGATCCGCACCCGCATGTCGCAGGTCTCCGAGACCAGCCGGGACAGGCCCTTGCCCTCGCTGCCCGCGACGATCACCACCGGGCCGGTCAGCAGCTCCAGGTCGCCCAGCTCGGCCTCGCCGTCGGCGGCCAGGCCGACCACCATGAGGCCGGCCTTCTGGTAGGCCTCCAGGGTGCGGGTGAGGTTGGTGGCCCGGGCCACGGGCAGGCGGGCGGCCGCGCCGGAGGAGGTCTTCCAGGCGCCGGCGGTCATGCCGGCCGCGCGACGCTCGGGGATGACCACTCCGTGCGCGCCGAAGGCGGCGGCGGAGCGGACCACGGCGCCGAGGTTGCGCGAGTCGGTGACGCCGTCCAGCGCGATGATCAGCGCGTCCTGGCCCGAGTCGGAGGCCTCGACCAGCAGGTCGTCGGGGTGCGCGTACTCGTACGGCGGCACCTGGAGCACGAGGCCCTGGTGGTTGAGCCCACCGGTCATCTGGTCCAGCTGCGGGCGCGGGGCCTCCATCAGCGGGATGCCGCGGTCGTTGGCGGCCTGGAAGGCGTCGCGGACGCGGTCGTCGGTGTCGACGAACTGCTGGACGTACAGCGCGGTGGCCGGGACGCCGCCCTGAAGGGCCTCGACGACCGAGTTGCGGCCGAAGACGAGCTCGGCGCTGCCCGCGCCACCCCGGCCGCCGCGACCGGCGCCGCCGGCGCGGCGCATGCCGGCGCGGGCCTTGGCGTCCCGCTCGCGCTTGACCGCGGCGTTGGCGGCGCGCTGCTTCGGGTGGCCCTTGCGCTCCGCTCCGGGCGGGGTCGGGCCCTTGCCCTGGAGCGCCTTCCGGCTGTGGCCGCCGGTACCGACAGACGCGCCCTTCTTCGATCCGGGGTTGCGGCGGTTCCTGCGCTGGCTGTTGCCGGCCATGGCTGTACTTCCTGTCTGTCCGGCATGCCCGGCCGCCCCGTTCTGTCCGGCGGCGGCCGACTGCATGCGCTACGTCATGCGGGAGGGCCGCACCGGTCCGGTACGGCCCACCCTCACCCCGATCGTCAGATGGGGTTACTGGCTGTTGATCGTCCAGCGCGGGCCGGACGGGGTGTCCTCGATCACCAGCCCGGCCAGGCCGAGCTGGTCGCGGATGGCGTCCGCGGTGGCGAAGTCCTTGCGCTGACGCGCCGCCTGCCGCTGGTCCAGGACCAGGCGGACCAGCGAGTCGACCACACCGTGCATGCTCTTCATTGTCCCAGGCTCGCCGCGCTCCGCCCCGACCCACTGCGGGTCGAGCGGGTCGAGACCCAGCACTCCGAGCATCGCACGGACCTCGGCCAGACGCGCCACCGCGTTCTCCTTGTCGTCCGCGTTCAGGGCGCTGTTGCCCTGGCGGACGGCGGTGTGCACGACGGCGAGCGCCTGCGGAACGCCCAGGTCGTCGTCCATCGCCTCGGCGAAGGCCGGCGGCACCTCGGGGGCGGCGTCGACCGTCCCGCAGCGCTCGACGGTGCGCTGGATGAAGCCCTCGATCCGGCCGAACCCGGCCTCGGCCTCGCGCAGGGCGTCCTCGCTGTACTCGATCATCGAGCGGTAGTGCGGGGTGCCCAGGTAGTAGCGGAGCACGATCGGACGCCAGCGCTGGACCATCTCGGAGACCAGCACCGAGTTGCCCAGCGACTTGCTCATCTTCTCGCCGGCCATGGTGACCCAGGCGTTGTGCACCCAGAAGCTGGCGAAGGCGTCGCCGTAGGCCTTGGACTGGGCGATCTCGTTCTCGTGGTGCGGGAAGATCAGGTCCAGCCCGCCGCCGTGGATGTCGAAGGCCGGGCCGAGGTACTTGTGGACCATCGCCGAGCACTCCAGGTGCCAGCCCGGCCGGCCGCGGCCCCACGGGGTCTCCCAGCTCGGCTCGCCCGGCTTGGCGGCCTTCCACATCGCGAAGTCGCGCTGGTCCCGCTTGCCGGTCTCGCCCTCGCCCTCGGGCTGGCGCAGGTCGTCGAGCTTCTGGTTGGAGAGCGCGAGGTACTCCGGGTACGACTTCACGTCGAAGTAGACGTTGCCGTCGGCCGCGTAGGCGTGGCCCTTCTCGATGAGCCCCCGCATCATCTCGACCATCTCGGGGATGTGCCCGGTGGCCCGCGGCTCGACGGTCGGCGGCAGGCAACCGAGCGCGGTGTAGCCGTCGTTGAACGCCCGCTCGTTCTCGTAGGCGATCTGCCACCACGGGATGCCGAACTCGCGCTCCTTGGCGATCACCTTGTCGTCGATGTCGGTGACGTTCCGGGCGAAGGTGATCTGGTAGCCGCGGTAGGCGAACCACCGCTGCATGATGTCGAAGTTGAGACCGGACCGGATGTGCCCGATATGAGGCGCCGACTGGACGGTAGCGCCGCACAGGTAGATCGAGACACAACCCGGTACAAGCGGGACGAAGTCGCGTACCTGGCGGGTGCTGGTGTCGTACAGGCGAATGCTCACAGCGTCAAGCGTAGTGGGCAGGAGGGGGTGCCCCGCGACATTCCCCGGGAATGATATGCAGCACTCCCGGGGAACCACGGGCCGCGCGGGCCGGTCAGATGTTGCCGACCACCTTGCGCGGGCTGAGCCGGACGACCACCCGGACGTCGTCCGGGCCGTCGAACCCGTACTCCTCGCCGCGGTACTTGCGGGACAGCTCGTTGATCAGCTCCCGGCCGCCCTCGGTGGTCATCGTCGCCGAACCGCGCACCTCGACGTACTCGTACGGGTTCTCCGGCGGGTTGACCACGAGCGAGATGCGCGGGTCCCGCACCAGGTTGAGGTGCTTGCGGCGGCCCTGGACGGTGGAGAACAGGATGTCGTCGCCGTCCCGCGTGACCCAGACGACCGAGGACTGGGGGCTGCCGTCGGGCTGGATCGTGGACACCACGGCAAAGCTCTTGCGGTCGAGCAATTCCTTGGCGGGGCCAGAGAGTTCGACGCCCATCGAGAACCTCTTCTCATCGTCGGCGGTACGGCCCGAGGGGAAGCCCCGCCCGGGCCCGAAACCGCACACTACCGACGGATCCACCGCCACGCCGGGTGAACACTCGTCAGGGCCCGCCTATTCCGGCCCTGCTGACCGCGCCCGGCTCAACGCCGTTCGTACACCAGGGCCGTGGCGATCGCGGCCAGTCCCTCGGCCCGACCGGTCAGGCCCAGGCCGTCCGTGGTGGTGCCGGACACCGACACCGGCGCACCGGCCGCGGCCGACAGCGCGGCCTGCGCCTCGGCCCGCCGCTTGCCGATCTTCGGCCGGACGCCGACCACCTGGACCGCGATGTTGCCGATCTCGAAGCCCTCCGCGCGCACCAGCCGGGCCGCCTCACCGAGCAGCTTCACCCCGGACGCGCCGGCCCACTCCGGCCGGTCGGTGCCGAAGTGCGCGCCCAGGTCGCCGATCCCGGCGGCCGAGAACAGCGCGTCGCAGGCCGCGTGCGCGGCGACGTCGGCGTCCGAGTGCCCGGAGAGCCCGACTCCGGCGTCCGGCCACTCCAGTCCGGCCACCCAGAGCGGGCGGCCGGCCTCGAAGGCGTGCACGTCGGTGCCGATGCCCACGCGCGGCAGCACGGGGGCCGGGGCCCGGTCGGCGGGCGTCAGCGGGTCAGTAGGCATCGGCGGCCCTCCGGCGGGCGAGTACGGCCTCGGCGAGCACGAGGTCCAGTGGACGGGTGACCTTGAACGCCTCCTCGTGGCCGGGCACCACGACGACCTGGCCGCCGTAGCGCTCCACCAGGCCCGCGTCGTCGGTGACCGGCGGCGCGTCGGCGGCGCCTGCGGCCTCCTCGGCCAGCGCCTTGGCGTGCACCCCGACCAGGGTGGTCCGGTCGAAGCCCTGCGGGGTCTGCACCGCGCGCAGGGTGGCCCGGTCGGGCGTGTCGAGCACCGGCTCGGGGCGGCCCGGGTTCGGCTCGACCCGCTTCACCGTGTCGGCCAGCGGCACCGCGGGCACCACCGCCCCGGCCCCGGCCCGGACGGCGGCCGCCACCGCGTCCACCACCTCGACCGGGACGAGCGGGCGGGCCGCGTCGTGCACCAGGACGATCTCCACCTCGGCCGGGATCGCGGCCAGGCCGAGCCGGACCGACTCCTGGCGGGTGGCGCCACCGGCGACCACCCGGATGTCCTTGCCGTCCAGCCCGTGGCTGTCCAGCAGGGCGACCACCTCGGCCACCCCGTCGGCGGGCGCGGCGACCACGACCAGGCCGACCGCCCGGCTGCGGGCCAGCGCCCGCACGGCGTGCACCAGGAGCGGCACGCCGCCCAGTTCCCGCAGGGCCTTCGGGGCACCGGGCCCCAGCCGCTCACCGCGTCCGGCGGCGGGCACCACTGCTGCTGCGACTGCTGCTGAGGCGTTCAGGTTTCACTCCTTCGGAGAAGTGGGTATGGCCTTGGCGTGCCCGGCGGGCGCTACGGGCCCCTTCCGAAGAATTACGGTCCAACCGTCCGCCGCACAATCCCGCAGAATCGGTCTTGCAGGACGGAAAACGGTCTTGCCGGGCCTGGACCGGCTCGGGGCGGGGGCGTCGTCCGGACACGCCTCAGCGCCCGAAGTGCCACTGCACCACCCCGGGACGCTTCGTCCTGGGAGCGGCGCGCCGACACCGGGCGCTGTGAGCGGTGGGCGGCAGCCCGACTGCGCTACGAGGCCAGCACCTCGTCGAGCAGCGTCTCCGCCTTGTCCTCGTTGGTGTTCTCCGCCAGCGCGAGCTCGCTGACGAGGATCTGGCGCGCCTTCGCGAGCATCCGCTTCTCGCCGGCCGAGAGGCCGCGCTCGCGCTCACGGCGCCAGAGGTCGCGCACAACCTCGGCGACCTTGATAACGTCGCCAGAGGCGAGCTTCTCCAGGTTCGCCTTGTAGCGACGGGACCAGTTGGTCGGCTCTTCGGTGTACGGTGCGCGCAGCACCTCGAAGACCCGGTCCAGACCCTCCTGGCCGACTACATCGCGCACGCCGACGAACTCCGCGTTCTCAGCGGGCACGCGGAGCGTCAGGTCTCCCTGCTGCACCTTGAGCACCAGGTAGGTCTTGTCCACACCTTTGATCTGGCGAATTTCGATGGCCTCGATCAGCGCGGCCCCGTGATGGGGGTAGACCACCGTGTCGCCAACCTTGAACGTCATGTGACAGGACCCCTTCCGTGGCTTTCCAGAATAACACGCTTTTCAGCGCACCCGAAGGGCGTTTTCGCAGGTCAGGGCCGGTCTCGGGGCTTGACAAGGACCCCCATGACGTGCTGCGACCGGTGTTCGAGGGAGGCTTCCCGCAGGTCGGAGGCGGTTCCAGCGTTCGGCGAAACCTTGCGCAACACTCTGGAAACCATGATTGGATCTTGGGTTTTCACCGTTTATCGGGCCGTATCCACATCGTTATTCGATCTTGGTCGAAGCTTGTCCCGAGAGTGACCCGGACACGCCACAAGTGCGGCCGGACGGCCGCCCCGCGAACCCCGGGAGTGCGACACGGGGACCACCCCGTGAGGAGCGCATAAGTGAGGTCGATAATCTGAGACCTGACCTATCGACACGTTGACTTAGGAGAAGCCGCCGCCGTGAGCCGCAGCCTTCGACGCGGCAGCATCGCCGCCATCGCCGCCATCGCCATCGCCTCGCTGTCGTCCTGCGCCGCCGGCAACACGCCGGACACGCTGCAGGTCAAGCCCGACAACGCGGCGGCAACCCTCGGAACGAACCTTCGGCTGAACAACATCGTGGTCGTCACCGGGGACGAGTCCTCGGGCGAGCACAACGGTCCCGCCAACGTGACCGTCAACATCGCCAACACGGGCAGCACCCCGGCGGAGCTGCAGTCCATCACCGTCGGCAACGGTGCCACCGCCGCGTTCTCCGACGCCGCGGGCGCCCCGCTGTCCACCATCGTCGTCCCGGCCGGCGGCGCCGTGGCGATCGGTGGCAACGGCAACCCGTCCGCCAAGGTCGCCTCGGTCGGCGTCCAGGTCGGCGGCTTCACGCCCACCTCGTTCACCTTCAAGGACGGCCAGAAGGTCGACGCCCAGGCCGGCGTGAGCCCGAACGCGGGCCTCTACAAGGGCTTCGGCCCGACGCCGGCCCCGGCGGCCGCGCCCACCAAGGGCGCCACCGCCGCGACCACCCCGGCCGCCGGCACCACCACCCCGGCTGCCCCGGCCACCACCGGTGCGCCCGCACCGTCCGGTTCCACCACCCCGGGTGCCACCCAGTCCGCCGGCGCCCACTGACGCACCACCCGGCGTCCGGCGGGCCCTCCCGGGCCTGCCGGACACCAACGCGAAGGCCCCCTCCGGCGACTGCCGGCGGGGGCCTTCCGCGCCTGTCCGCGCCCGCGGTTTACGGCTCGAACTTGTAGCCCAGGCCGCGGACCGTGACCAGGTAGCGCGGGGCGCCCGGGTCCGGCTCGATCTTGGCCCGCAGGCGCTTCACGTGGACGTCCAGGGTCTTGGTGTCGCCGACGTAGTCCGCGCCCCAGACCCGGTCGATCAGCTGCATGCGGGTGAGCACCCGGCCCGCGTTGCGCAGCAGCATCTCCAGCAGGTCGAACTCCTTCAGCGGGAGGTCGACCTTGGCGCCGTCCACGGTCACCACGTGCCGGTCGACGTCCATCCGGACCGGGCCGGCCTCCAGGGCGCCCGGGCCGCCGCCGTTCTCGCCGGCACCGCCGTCCTCACCGCGGCGGCGCAGCACCGCCCGGATCCGGGCGACCAGCTCACGGGTGGAGTAGGGCTTGGTGACGTAGTCGTCCGCACCTATTTCCAGACCGACCACCTTGTCGATCTCGCTGTCCTTGGCGGTGACCATGATCACCGGCACGTTGGAGCGCACCCTCAGCTGACGGCAGACCTCGGTGCCCGGCAGGCCCGGCAGCATCAGGTCGAGCAGGACGAGGTCAGCGCCGTTGCGCTCGAACTGCTCCAGGGCGTCGGGGCCGGTGGCGGCGACAGCCACCTCGAAGCCTTCCTTGCGGAGCATGTACGAGAGGGCGTCGCTGAACGACTCCTCGTCCTCGACCACCAGTACTCGGGTCACGATCAGGCCTCCGGGGCAAGCTGGGGGGTTGTGTCTGACAGGGGGTGTTCCCGCTCCCCCGTGGGGAGCGGACGGTCCGTGCGGCCTGTGGTGGCCGTCCGGTCCGTGGTGAGGGTTCTGGTGGGCGCGGCGGCGGCGCCACGGCCGCCGGTGTCGTCGAGGTCGTCGAGGTCGTCGGCCTCGGGCGCCTGCCCGGCGGGCAGGCGGATGGTGAAGGTCGAACCCTGGCCCTCGACGCTCCACACCGAGACCGTGCCGCCGTGCGAGGCGGCGACGTGCTTGACGATGGACAGGCCGAGGCCGGTTCCGCCGGTCGCCCGGGAGCGGGCCGGATCGACCCGGTAGAAGCGCTCGAAGACGCGCTCGCGGTCCTTCTCCGAGATGCCGATGCCCTGGTCGGTGACCGAGATCTCGATCAGCTCGCCGTCCGCCTCCCCGAGCGCCGCGGCGCTGGAGATCCGGCGGGTGGCGATCGCCACCCGGGTACGGGGCGGACTGTAGTTGACGGCGTTCTCGACCAGGTTGCCGAGTGCCGCGGCGAGCTGGCCGCGGTTGCCGTGCAGGTAGAGCCCGGCGATGCCGCCGGCCGTGATCAGGATCTGCTTGGCGGCGGCCTGCTGGCGGCAGCGGTCGATCGCCTCGGCGATCAGCTCGTCCACCGCGACGGGCTCCGGGTCCACCATCAGCCGGTCGTCCTGCACCCGGGAGAGGTCGATGATCTCCTGGACCAGGCTGGCCAGCCTGGTCGCCTCGATCTGCATCCGGCCGGCGAAGCGCTGCACCGCCTCCGGGTCGTCGGACGCGTCGGCGACCGCCTCGGAGAGCAGCGACAGGGCGCCCACCGGGGTCTTCAGCTCGTGGCTGACGTTGGCCACGAAGTCCCGGCGGACCGCCTCCACCCGGCGACGCTCGGTCTGGTCCTCGACCAGCACCAGCACCAGCCGGGAGCCCAGCGGGGCGACCCGGACGGAGACCGCGAGCGGCTCGCCCGCACGGGCCACGCCGGGGCGGGGCACCTCCAGTTCGACCTGGCGGATCTCGCCGTCCCGGCGGGTGGCGCGCGCCAGCGAGAGCATCTGGTCCACGGCGACCGCGCCGCCGCGCACCAGTCCCATCGCGTACGCCGCGGAGCTGGCCTTGACCACCTCGTCGCCCTCGCCCAGCACGATCGCGCAGGAGCGGAGGACGGAGAGGACGGTGTCCACCCCCGGCGGCAGCGGGGGCTCCGGGGTGCCGGCGCCCAGCCCTTGGTGCCGACCGTGGTGTCTGCTGCTGGTGCCGCCGTACCTGCCCCTGGCCTGCTCGCGCTCGCTCCAACGGAAGGCGATGGAGGCCGTGAGGCCGACGCCGAGCCCGGCTATGGCGCAGGCAGCGGCGGCGGCCACGTTCACGTCCATGTGGCCAGCGTAAGCGCACGGCCAGGGCACTCCCCAAGGGCCCGATCAAGGCATCGGCCACGCGTTGCCGAGAATTCACCTTCACGTGGCCGCTGATTCACCACACCGGCCGTGCATCGTCGCCCGGACGGCCCAGAGTTGGCCATGCAGCCCGTGTGGGAGTGGGCGGCGGGCCGAACCACCGGCCGCCGTCTCAGGTGTGCGCGTACGATTCGCGCCACCAGCAGCGGTCACCCGGACGACAAGACGATCGTCGGACGGGCCGGCCGGTCGGCACCGCCACCGACACAGCTACTGAGGAGAGAGCATGCGCGACGCGTACCACGAGGAACTCGATGCGATCGGCGACAGCCTGGTCGAGATGGCCCGACTGGTCGGCTCGGCCCTGGGCCGGGCCACCACCGCACTCCTCGACGCGGACCTGGCGCTGGCGGAGAGCGTGATCGCCGCCGACGAGAAGATCAACGACCTCCACCACGAGCTGGAGAACCGCGCGATCGACCTGCTCGCCCGCCAGCAGCCGGTCGCCACCGACCTGCGCATCGTCGTCACCTCGCTGCGGATGAGCTCCGACCTGGAGCGCTGCGGCGACCTCGCCCGGCACGTCGCCAAGGTCGCACGGATGCGCTACCCCGACTCCGCCGTGCCCGGCGACCTGCACTCCACCGTGCTGGAGATGGGCCAGCTCGCCCAGCGCCTGGTGGCCAAGACCGGCCTGGTGATCGCCACCAAGGACGTCGACAAGGCCCTGGAGCTGGAGCAGGACGACGACGCGATCGACTCCCTGCACCGCGAGCTGCTGTCGCACCTGATCGACGACCGCTGGCACCACGGCATCGAGACCGCCGTCGACATCACCCTGGTCGGCCGCTACTACGAGCGCTTCGCGGACCACGCGGTGTCGGTCGCCAAGCGCGTGGTGTACCTGGTGACGGGCGAGCACGTGGCCGAGTTCGTGGCCTCGTCGGAGGCCGCGGCGGCGGAGTGACCTCGTGCGGGTGCGGTGCGGCCGCCTCGGGGCTCGGCAGCTCGGGGCTCAGCATCTCGGGGCTCGGGGCTCGGGGCTTCAAGGGGCGGCCGCTCCCCCCACAGGGTGAGTAAACCTGCGACAGGGGTGGTGGGGGCGCACGACGCCCCGTACATCCCACCACTGCGCGCCCGTTGACGCTCCCTCCGATCGGCGGCTTCACTCGACGTTGGGGGCACAGGACTGTGCCCGTCACTAGGAGGGAACAGCTCGATGAAGGCCAACCCCACCCGACCGGCACGCGCCCACGAAACCGTCGAGCCGCCCACCCCGAAGCTCCTGCCCGTCCTCGCGGCCGGCTGCGGCTGCGGCCCCGGCTGCGGCTGCGGCTGCCAGTCCGGCGCGCCCTGCCAGTGCGGCGGCGCGGACGGCGGCTGCTGCGGCGGCCACTGAGCGGTCCGCCGCCGAGGAGTTCCCGAGGTGCACGGCCTTCCGTCGGCCGTGCACCTCGTTGCGCGTCCTGGTGCCGCGCGTCCGCGGTACGGCGTCCGCCGTGCCGCCCCGGGCGTCAGAACTGGACGTCGGTGCAGGAGTAGAAGGCGTTCCCGGTGTCGGCGATCGTCCAGACCGAGACCACGACCTGGTGGCCCGTGCGCCCGCTCGGGACGGTCGCGGTGTGGCTGAGCGTGCTGGGCACCTGCTTCCCGCCGTACGGGGCGATCAGGAAGGGCGTCAGGTCCAGGCTGTCCCGGGTGACGGGCTGGCTCGCGTCGTAGCCCGGCTTGGTCAGGTAGTACCGGAAGTCGGTGGTCGCGTGCCGGGCGGTGAACGTCCAGGTGAAGGTGAGCTGCTGCCCCGCCGTCACCGCGGTGGTCGGCCAGGCGCCGCCGTGCGGGTCGTCCAGCTCGGCGAAGCGGGAGTTGCCGCCGGCGCAGATGGTGCCGTCGGCGGGCCCGGCGTTCGGGAAGCCCTTGGGGCCCTCGACGCTCTGCGGCTCCCACTGGATGTCGCCGCAGTCCCACGACACCCCGCCCGCTCCGCAGAGCGCGGCCCTGCTGGGCGGCGTCGAGATGTACCCGTGGGACTGCGCCGGGACGGCGAGGGTGAGCGGCACCGCGAGCGCGGCGACCACCGCCCCGACGATGTGACGTGTGCGCATGATGCTCCTCCGTGGGGGTGGATGGAGAGTGCGCCGGGACGCAGACGCGCGCGCGTGGGGGTGCGGCGGCCGGGACGGGGAGATCCTTGGCATGCCTGCGGCAGTCCGGCGCCCTCACCGTAGGAGCGGACGCCGCCACCCGTCAATGGTCTGAACCACTATTGGGACGAGCCCGGATCCGACCACCGAATCCGACTTCAACTCGGCTTCCGTACAGTCCGGTTGAACGACAAAGGCCCCGCCCCCCGGCGAACCGGGAGGCGGGGCCGTGTCGGCAAGTGGGTTACTTCTTGCCCTGGGTCTGGCCTGTCAGTTTTGCGGGGCTGATCAAGGGCCTCCGACCTGGGGTTGAGCCGTCGACAGTTGTCATCGCTGGCCGCCCTTGATCGACACCGGACGGCCCACCGGCGGCCCAGAGCTGACCTTCGTCAACTGGCGCCACCAGCCCTCCGGCCAGAGCACAGACGCCCAGCTGCCGCAATCCCGATCAATGCCGATGCCAGCCCGACGGCGTCTCGGTACATGACCAACAGCCCGCCGGCCTGGGGCCAGGCAACCACCACGATCACAATCACGATCGCAACCAAGGACACGGCGCGAGGGTTTGACAGGGCCTGCGGGGAAAGGGTCACACTCATACAGCACCTCCGAGAGTTGGTGTCGGCCACTCACCCAGCGCACGGTTCCTAGGCCTCATGCCGGGTGGGTGGCCTTTGACTTGGGCTCATGATGACCCCAACCCTGCCGACAGCCACAAGTCGCTGACACCCGCCGCGTGTCGTTCTTCTGGACGAAGACGATCTGGCTCTGGCACCACTTCGGAGTCGTGTGAAACATAAGACGTTTCACAGCGTCCGCCTCAACGACCAGGGTCGTTGTCTCGCACTCAAGCTCTCCATAGCACGCAGGTCCGACAGATCACGGAGCACCGCGAGTGACTCGCGGTGCTCCGCGTATGACACGTGAAACCTATAGGTGCATTTGAACCCATCTGTCGCGTGTGGCAAGTCACATGAAAAATGGGGTCCCATGGGCGAGAAATCGCGCCCCGACATCACCCGAGGCCCGGGTTCGGTAGCGGCATTGGCCGACCAGCACCCGGGCGCCTCTCGGGGCTCAGCAGGCACCGTCAGGGGACCTGGCAGAACGCCACGGTTGCATCGTCGCCGGACTTGAAGCGCGGCCAGCGGATCCCTTCCGGGTCCGTGGCCTCGACCTTCCGAACTGCCAAAATCAGCCCGCCAGCTCCAGCCCCCTGGAGTGTCGCGAAGGCGTCCGCCCACGATGCAGCACGGTACTCGGTGACAAGTCGCGAGGCCCCGTCGGACAGAACTGCCGCCGCTCGAATGTCGGCCATCGACGCCACGCCCGTGAGCGCATGGTGTGCCGCTTCGCCGCTAGAGGCAGCTACCCAGTAGCCGTCCACTGTGTTCCGGGTGAGCCGTTGGGCCTCGACCATCCGGCGAACGGCCTCCGTGTGCTCGGACGTCCCGGTGGCGAACCGTTCCGTCTCGGCACGGAGTTCGGGCACCACGGCGTCTACCCGCAGGTCGGTGACCACCTGGTAGTCGTCGGCTCGCTCGAAGACGATCGGCGAGTCGGCGAGAACCAGGTAGTCGAAGCTGTCGGCTCCGGCCCGCAGGATCGAGACCGTCGCCGACGGCGTGCCGGGGTTGCCAAGATCGCACCCAGGGTGGAGCGCGGCGACTTGGTCGAGAGCCTGGGCCAGCCCGTCAGTCAGCGGCCGGCCGGGCCCTGCCAGCGCGGCCATCAGGTGCCCGCCCAGCTGGGCGACGTACCACGGGATGCCATGCCGACAGCCGGTGTCCAACCCGGCCGTGCTCAGGCCGTCCAGGACAACGGCGAGCGTGGGCGTAGCCGCCACCCAGTCTTCGTTCGGGTTTGCGCCGCCCGGAGCGGTGGCGATGGAGACACGCATCTGTCAGCCCTCGTGTCGGTAGATCGGAGTGACCCTGCTGCTCTCCAGAACTTCCAGGGTCTTCGGGTCGTAACGGCAGGAGATGAGCGTGGAGAAACGCTTCGTCCGGACCTCGCGGTACAGCTCCCCGAGGTGGTTCTCCAGGTAGTGCACGACGCCGTTCGCGCCGATCGCGTGGATGCCCGCGACGTAGAGGAACGTCCCCTTGCCGTCGAGGCGGGGGAGTCGAGCGAGGTAGCCGACGTCCCCGGCCGTGCCGTCCACGTCGAGCGGAGAGCGGTACTCGGTCTCGGTGTGCAGGTCCACAAGGTGCCAGGCCGTGTCCTTACGGAACCGCAGGTTGTCGTCGCCTTCGAGCACCTGGGCCACGATCGGGGACAGCCGCGGCCCGCAGATGACGACCAGGTGCTCGCGGTTGAGGTTCACGATGCCGGACGGCGGGATGACCTCGTACTCGGAGTCGAGCTTCAGGCCCGCGAACAGCTTCCGCAGGTGCTCGTAGTTGTTCAGGTCTTCCCTGGTCACGACCTGGCTTGGGTTCTCGTCCGGGGACTTCCCCGCCTCGTACTTGCCACCGACCGCCACGGTCATCGGCCCTAGGCCGAAGAAGGCTCGCTCCGGCGCGGGGCCGGCCGACGCGAGCTGACCGACACGCCCACGGCTTACGCCGAGCAGGGCAGCAATTTCGGTCTGCGACATGCCCGCCGCCGACGCCTCTTCGATGGCCTCCCGGCGGACGCGGGACAGCTCCACCACACGGCTCTGGTAGTCCGCCATCAGGGCAATCGCGGCTTTGGCCCGTTCGATCGGGACGGCCACGTTGGCCACCCGCTCAAGCTCCTCGTGCATGGTGATCCCTTCACTGCCTAGGGGGGCGAAGCAAGCCTACCGCTAGAGGGGCTTGACGCACAGATGGCGACTGCCTACCTTGGGTATCGCGAGAGAGCGAAAGCCCCCCTAAGCGACACAGGGAACGGGCTTAGCGCTTCTCTGACCTGCCCAAACGCAGCGAAGCGGCGCCCCAACCGCCAAGTCAGTACGCCGCTTCGTGCCCCGGTGAAGGGAGTTCCATCATGCACGCTTCGCTCACCACTCAGCCGTCCCTGACCGTCGACGCGGTCGAGGAGAACGTCTCGCTGTTCGGCGAGACGGAACCGGGCCAGGACGAGGCCCGCCTGTCGGTGCGGGTGTCGCTGTCGCTGCGGTTCTACGACCTGGTGGGCCTGCTGGCCTTCCACCCGGCGATGATGCTCACCGCCTCGGACCTTCAGCACTCCGACGAGCTGGCCGAAGCCTTGCGGTACGCGATCATCTCCTCCGACGCCCTGCAGATCGAGGAGTACTCGGAGCTGGCCCGCGCCGCGCTGTCGCACCCGCGCCGGTCGTTCCACGCGTACACCAAGCTCGTCGCCGAGGCCGTCACCCGCACGTTCGGCTTCACGGCCCCCCAGCCGCCCGCTGCCCCGGCGGTGAACACCCTCCGGCTCGTCGCCGCCTGACGCCGGTCCGGGTGGGCGCTCACCGACGCTCACGGGCGCTCGCCGCCCGCTCACCCGGTCGCCCGACTGGCCCGGCTTCAGCCGCAGTCGGCCGACTTTCAGGGGCGCCCGTGAGGCGGTGAACACCCGACTGTTCACCGCCGCTCACGGAACCGTTCCCGGCGCTACCCGCCGACCGTTCCCGGTTCCCGGGAAGCGCTTCCCGCCCTTTACCCCCAAGCAATCGGTCGCCCCCTGACCAGGCCTCACGGCCCGACCAGCAACCGACCCGCTCACCGGTGAACACCCCGGCCGTTCACCGGTGAGCACCCCGACTCCAGCCCGACTCCAGACCCGCACAGGAGTAGCTGTGACCAGCCTGAACGGGGCCGACTCCCGCGCCCCCGAACCTCCACCACCCGGAGCTGAAAGCCCGGCCCGCGCCGCTGAAACGGCCACCGGTGCGCCTGAAACGGCGGCCGCCGTGAGCGCCGTTCAGTCGGGTGTTCACCGCCCCGTTCACCCCGCCGCTGAAGCGGCGGCGGGTGCGGTTGAAGCCCCGGTGCGCGCTGCTGAAACGACCGCAGGTGCGCCTGAAGCGGGTGCGTCCGTGAGCGGTGAACGCGCCGCCGTGAGCACCGGTGAGCACCCGGTGAACGCACCCGCCGCCGGTGCCGCTGAAGCGGACCCGGACGCGGTTGAAGCGGTGCTGCTGCCTGACCCGATCGCGCTCCCCGCGCCGGTCCGGGACGCGCACCGCTCGACCGCCCGGTGGGCCGCCGACCGGTTCGTGAGCGTGCTCCGGCGGGTCAGCCCGGCGGTGGTACTCGACCGGTGGGGACAGCCCGTCGGCATCCCCGACTACGGCTCCCCCGCCTTCGCCGCCCTCCCCGCGGGCGACCCGCGCCGTGAGGCCGCGCTCATCACCGCCGCCGAAGCCTGGCGCCAGCAGGCAGAGACCGCACCGGAGTTCATCCACGCCAGCCTCCGCACAGATCTCGTGCTCGGGGAGCAGGCCCGCGCCGCCTGGGTGGCTGAGGACGAAGCCGCGTGGAAGGAGCTGGTGCGCACGGTGCGGGCCTGGTCCAACCACCCGACCGCGCTGGAGCTGGCCGAGCGCCGCAGCCGCGCCGCCGAAGCCGCACGCCGCCCCGTGAGCGCTTCTCCGGGATGGCCGCCGGTGGCCATCCCCGGACAGCCCGGCTGGCACCGCCACCACCACCCCGACGGCCGTCAGGCCGACCTGCCCGACACCCCCAGCCTTGCGGAGAGCGCCTGATGCCCGTCGAACTCCACCTCGCCACCACCACCGACGGCCGACCACAGGGCCCCTCGAACCCGATGTACGACCCGGCACCCGGGATCGACCGCCCCGCGCGGCCGGGCCCGGTGCCGGACCCGGAGGTGTTCTGCGGATGGGTCGGCGACACCGTCCGCGACCTCGACCCCACCACCGAGGCCGACCCCGTCGGCGTCCTGGTGAACCTGCTGTCCGCCGCCGGGGCCGCGATCGGCCCGGGGCCGTTCCTGTGGATCGGCAACGACCGCCACCCCGCCCTCATCTGGGCCCTGACCGTCGGCGCCACCGCCGCCGGCCGCAAGGGCGCCGCCACGAACACCGCCAAGCGCCTGTTCAAGGCCGCCGTCCCGGACTTCATCGGCTGCAACACCCGCTCCGGCCTGTCCTCCGGCGAAGGCCTCATCGAGATGGTCCGCGACGGAGACGGCGACAAGGACCCCGGCGTCGTCGACAAGCGCCTGTGGGTCGTCGAGTCCGAGTACGGCGTCACCATGGCCCGGGGCCGCCGGGAAGGCTCCTCCCTCAGCGGCATCCTCAGGCAGGCCTGGAACGGCGAAGACCTCGGCGTCATGAACCGCGAAGCGCTGCACGCCACCGCCCCGCACATCGCCGTCATCGGCCACATCTCCCCGCGTGAGCTGCGGGCCAAGATGCAGGACGCCGAGATGGCCGGCGGCACCTACAACCGCTTCCTGCCGGTCTTCGTCCACCGCAACCTCCTCGACCCCGACGGCGAAGGCGCCCCCGACGCCCTGATCGACAACCTCGCCACCGCGTGGAAGACCGTGCTCACCGACGCCCGCCGCGTCGGCGAGGTCCGCCTCGACCCGGACGCCGCCCAGCTCTGGCGGGCAGAGGTCTACCCGGCACTGTGCGGGGACGAGAGCGACGAAGGCCCGATCGCCGAGTTCACCGCCCGCGCCGCCCCCTACGCCAAGCGCGCCGCCATGGTCTACGCCCTCCTCGACCACACCGACCGCATCCGGGAAGACCACCTCCGAGCCGCCTGGGCCCTGGTCCGCTACGCCCGCGCCAGCGCCGCCCACATCCTCGGCCCCACCGCCGCCGCCAGCACCGGTGACCCGCACCTGGACAAGCTCCTGAACGCGGTGAAGACGGCCGGGCCCGCCGGGATGACGCAGAGCCAGGTGCAGGTACTCCTCAAGCGGCTCAACGCCACCCAGCGCGCCGACATCACCGCCCGCCTGTGCCAGTTGCCCGGCTTCGCCGCCGCCCAGCTCTCCACCGGCGGACGCCACCAGACCACCTACCTCTACGCCCCGCCCGACTGAGGAGCGGTCCGGAAAGGCCGGAAAGGCCGTAAGGCCCCCTGACCAGCGAAAACAACTGGCGGAAAGTGGTCCGGAATGGTCCGCGAAGGGGTCCGCGATACCCGCCCGCCCGCCTTCCGGCCCCCTTTCCGGACCATTCCGGACGGCTTTCCGCCACACAAAACCCCAGCTCAGACCCCTTTACGGCCTTTCCGGCCTTTCCGGACCACCCCCGGACCCGAACGGAGACCACCCCATGACCCGCCCGACCGCCACCCACACCGCCCGACCGACCATCCGGCCGGACGCCCCACCGGCCACCACGGAGCCCCGGGCCCGCTCCCCACCAAGCCCCTGGCCGCCCTCCGGACAGCTCCCGGCCTAGCGTCACCCCTCGCTAGACCTAGCGACCCCGCTAGCGGGCGGAACCCGATCCGACCAGCCGCCCAGCGTCTAGCGCCCCCGCCGGCCGAACCCCGGAAACCGCCCGCAGCCCGGCCCGGCACCCCGCTCCTGGCCGCCAGAGCGGTGACTGCTCGCAATCTCCCCCCACCCACCCCCCACCCCGGAGAGCCCTCCCCCCACCCGCTCAGAGGCCCGGGAGGGCGCTCTCCGGCCGGGTGGGGGGTGGGTGGGAGGTCACCCTCCGTCACATCAGTTGCCAGTCGTGACCGTCAGGCCCCGGGTGTCAGAAACCGTCTGACACCGCTGACGCCCAAGACCCCGGGTAACGCGCACGCGCGCGCGAACTGACGCCTCTGACACCCCCGTCTGACGCCCCTGACACCCCGCCCGGCACCCGCCTCTGACAGCTCTGACACCCACCCGGCACCGGTCCTGACGGCCCTGACACCCCGCCGAACCCACCCCGCCACCGACCTGACACCCGGACCCGGCCCTCTGACACCGCCCTGACGGCCCTGACGCCCTCACCCACCGCAACCAACCAAGCCCCCTGTCGCCTGTCGCCTGTCATCCCCACCCCGGAACGGGCCCCGCACCACCCGAACCCACCCCCTGACCTGCCCCGTACAGGCGACAGACAGGTGACAGGTGACAGACAGGCCGACCGCACCCGGAGACCACCTTGGCCAACCACCGCGCCCCGACCACCGCCACGGCCCTCCCCGCCCGCTTCCTCACCCCCGAGGACATCGCCTCCCTCTTCGACGTCCCTCTGGAGACCGTCTACCAGTGGCGCCGCAAGCGCACCGGCCCGCCCGGCTTCCGCGCCGGCCGACACGTCCGCTACCACCCCGACGCCGTCGCCCAATGGGTCACCGACCAGACCCGGCAGGCCGCCTGAACCACCAGGGACCCACCAGGGACCCACCAGGGACCCACCAGGGACCCACCAGGGAGGCAGGGAGAACTCCCTCCCCGCCTCCCTGACACCCACCCCCACCCCCACCAGCACATACCCCGCCGCAGGGAGGCAGGGAGGCACCCCACAGACCCCGCCGAACGCCCCGAAAACGGCCCCTCTCTCGGCACCGAACACCTCCCTCCCTGCCCCACCACACACCCCCTCCCGGCGCCCAACCGGACAGCCCACCCCAACCGGCCACCCTGCGGGCCATCCCCGGCTGCCTCCCCACGGCCGCCCCGGGCACCGCCCCGGCCGAGCACCCGCCGGGCCAACCCGGCCCACTCCCCCGAGGACCGCCGGATGCCCACCCCCTCAACTACACCCGCCGCGCGACCTGCGGAAACACCTCGACTACAGGCCCGACTACACCCCAACTACACGTCGACTACAGCCCCAACTACAAAGGAGCGGCCCCATGGCCGGCCACATCCAAGACCGCTGGTACAAGACCGAGACCGGCCACGACGGCAAGCCGCGGCGCGTCCGCACCGACCGCTACGGCACCGGCAAGCGCTACCGCGCCCGCTACATCGGGCCCGACGGCACCGAGAAGAGCAAGAGCTTCCCCGACCGCCAGAAGCGACAGGCGGAGGAGTGGCTGGCCCGGATCGAGGCCGACATGTCGCGCGGCCAGTACCTCGACCCGACGACGGCGAAGACCACGTTCCAGGAGTTCGCCGAGCACTGGCTGAGGAGCCAGACCAGCGACCCCAACACGCAGGCCTCGATGCAGTCGCAGTTGCGGCGGCACGCATTCCCTCGGATCGGGGCCCGGCCGCTCGCCTCGTTCCAGCCGAGCCACATCCGGGAGTTCGTGGCCGAGTTGGAGACCACCGGCATGTCGGGGTCGTACGCCCGGGTCATCTTCTCCAACGTCCGGGCGGTGCTGAGCGCGGCCGTGGATGACGGCTTCCTGCTCCGGAACCCGTGCGCCGCACAGACCGTACGCCCGCCGGTCGTCGGGGCCCGGCGGGTCGTCCCCTGGGAGCCGGAGCGGGTGTTCGCCGTCCGGGAGGGCATGACTGAGCGGTACCGGGCCACGGTGGACGTGGGCGCCGGCTGCGGGCTGCGGCAGGGGGAGATCCTGGGGCTGGCCGTGGACGCGCTGGACTTCGACGACAGCACTATGCGCGTCACCCAGCAGCTCAAGCTGAGCCGAAGCAAGCCGGTGTTCGCGCCGCCGAAGGGCGGGACGCTGCGGAACGTGCCACTCCCCCGGCCGGTGGCCGACGCGCTCAAGGCCCACATGGAGCGGTTCCCGGCGGTGGAGATCACGCTGCCGTGGATGAAGGTGGGCGGACCTCCGCTGACGAAGCGCCTGATCTTCACCAGCCTGTCCGGCTCGATCGTCTGGCGCGGCATGCTCAACGAGGACCACTGGAAGCCCGCGCTGGCCACCGCCGGGGTCATCCCGACGCCGGGCAAGGGCGAGTCCTACGCGTCGGCCCGGGAGCACGGTATGCACGCGCTCCGGCACTTCTTCGCGTCGATCCTGCTGGACGCCGGGGAGAGCATCAAGGCCGTCAGCGAGTACCTGGGCCACGCCGACCCGGGACTGACGCTGCGGGTGTACGCCCACCTGATGCCGGACAGCCGGCACCGGGCCCGCAAGGCGATCGAAGGGGTCTTCAATCCCCAAGATCACGAAGGCTGACGGCCCACAGACGGCCCGGGAATGACGACGGCCCCTGATCTGCGCCATGTGCGCAGGTCAGGGGCCGTTTCGCTTTTGGGCTTACTTCTTGCCCTGGTTCTTGACCGCCTCGATGGCCGCGGCGGCGGCGTCGGCGTCGAGGTAGCGGCCGCCCTTGGTGACGGGCTTGAAGTCGGCGTCGAGCTCGTACACGAGCGGGATGCCGGTCGGGATGTTCAGGCCCGCGATGGCCTCGTCGGAGATGCCGTCGAGGTGCTTGACCAGCGCGCGCAGGCTGTTGCCGTGGGCGGTGACCAGGACGGTCTTGCCGGCGGCGAGGTCCGGGACGATGGCGTCGTACCAGTACGGGAGCATCCGGTCGACGACGTCCTTCAGGCACTCGGTGCGCGGACGCAGCTCGCTCGGGATGTCCGCGTAGCGGGCGTCACCGGCCTGCGAGTACTCGGCGTCATCGGCCAGCACCGGCGGCGGGGTGTCGTACGAGCGACGCCACAGCTGGAACTGCTCCTCGCCGAACTCGGCCAGGGTCTGGGCCTTGTCCTTGCCCTGGAGCGCACCGTAGTGTCGCTCGTTCAGGCGCCAGCTGCGGCTGACCGGGATCCAGTGGCGGTCGGCCTTGTCCAGGGCGATCTGCGAGGTGCGGATCGCACGGCGGAGCAGCGAGGTGTGCAGCACGTCCGGGAACAGGCCCTCGGCGGCCAGGAGCTCGCCACCGCGCGCGGCCTCCTTCTCGCCCTTCTCGTTGAGGTCGACGTCGACCCAACCGGTGAACAGGTTCTTCTGGTTCCACTGGCTCTCGCCGTGGCGGAGCAGGATGAGTCGGTACGTCGTGTCAGCCATGGCCCCCAGCTTAGTGGAGGCAGGAAAAGCGCTGGTCCGGACCTACGGCAGATGTGTAATGTGTGCACCTCCTATCTGACACTTACATACGTCGGCTGACCGGACCTGCCCGTGCCGCTCGGCGGACGCCTGCCCCGGGAGCCCCCCACATGCCCGTCGCCCTGTTCACCAACCCCCGGATCCGAAGGCTGATACAGGAGACGGTGGGCGGGCTACCACGGGAATTCTGGTGGCTCTGGGTGAGCACGCTGGTGAACAAGCTGGGCGCTTTCGTGCTCACCTTCCTCGCGCTCTACCTGACCACCAACCGGGGCTACTCGGCCTCCTACGCGGGCCTGGTGGCCTCCCTCTACGGCCTCGGCTCGGCGGTCGCCGCGATCGGCGCCGGCGTGCTGACCGACCGGATCGGCCGACGCCCGACCCTGGTCGCCGCCCAGCTCGGCACCGCGCTGTTCACCGCCGTACTCGGCTTCACGGACGGCCAGGTGGCGATCGCCACGGTGGCCTTCCTGGTCGGCCTCTGCAACAACGCCACCCGGCCCGCGACCTCGGCGATCATCGCCGACCTCGTCCCGGCCGAGGACCGGGTCCGCGCGTACTCGCTGAACTACTGGGCGATCAACATCGGCTTCGGCCTCTCCGCCGCCGTGGCCGGCCTGATCGCCACCCACGGCTACCTCACGCTCTTCCTGCTCGACGCGCTCTCCACGCTGGTGTGCGCGGTGGTGATCTTCATCCGGATCCCCGAGACCAAGCCGCAGGAGTCACCTCAGCACGGGAAGGGGGCGGACGAGCCGGCGGTCGGCCTCGGCGCGGTGTTCCGGGACGGGCGGTTCATGGCCGTCGTCGGGCTCAACCTGCTGCTCGCCCTGATCCTCCAGCAGGGCAGCACCACCCTGGCCGTCGACATGGGCGCCGCGGGCATCAGCTCCACCGAGTACGGGCTGGTCATCGGCCTGAACGGGCTGCTGATCGTGGTGCTCCAGATCCCGCTCACCCGGTGGATGGAGACCCGCTCCCGGACCGCCATGCTGATAGCCAGCTGCCTGATCACGGGCTGGGGCTTCGGGCTGGCGGCGCTGGCCGGGTCGTCCGCGTGGTTGTTCGCCCTCTCGGTGGCGGTCTGGACGGTCGGCGAGGTCCTGAACGCGCCGACCATCATGGGCCTGGTCGCCGAACTGGCGCCGACCCACGCGCGCGGCCGCTACCAGGGCGTCTACTCGCTCTCCTGGTCGCTCGCCTCGTTCCTCGGCCCGGCGATCGGCGGTCTGCTGCTGCAGCACGCCGGCTCCGCGGTGCTCTGGATCGTGTGCGGGGTCTGCGGCACGGTCGCGGCGGCCGGGCACGTGGTGCTCGGGCGGCGCACGGACGCGACGGCGGGCCGCGCCGGGGCGGTGACGGAGGTCGCGGTGACGGAGGCCGCAGTGACCGAGGTCGCGGTGACCGAGGTGACGGTGACGGAGGAGACGGTGCCCGCCGCCGAGGAGAAGGCTCCGGCGGGCATTTGAGGACGCCGCCCCCGCTGCCGGGTCAGTCGGCCGCCGGGGCGGCCAGGTGCGCGAAGGCGGCCAGGTTGCGGGTGGACTCCCCGCGCTTGGTCCGCCACTCCCACTCGCGCCGGATCGCCGAGGCGAAGCCCAGCTCCAGCAGGGTGTTGAACGGCTCGTCGGCGTTCTCCAACACCGTCCCGAGCAGCCGGTCCACGGCGTCCGGGGTGAGCGCCTCCAGGGGCAGGCGGCCGGCCAGGTAGACGTCGCCGAGCGGGTCGATCGCGTACGCGACGCCGTACAGCCGGGTGTTGCGCTCCAGCAGCCAGCGGTAGACGGCCTCGTGGTTCTCGTCCGGTCGGCGGATCACGAAGGCGTTCACCGACAGGGTGTGGTCGCCGACCCGCAGCGCGCAGGCGGTGCTCAGCTTGCGGGTGCCCGGGAGCGTCACCACCAGCGTGTACGGGTCGGTGGCGGCGGGCTCCCAGGCCGCTCCGGCGTCGTCCAGGGCGGTGCGCAGGAGGGTCAGGGCCTCGTCCTTGGTGCGGGTTGCCATGGGGGTGACGTTACTCGGCGGTACCGGGGGCGCGCACCAGCGGTGCGGGCCCCCGGCCGCCGCGGTCGGGCCGCAGCCGACTCGTGGTCCGGCCGCAGTCAGGCCCCGGTCAGGTCAGCCGCCGCCGGGCGGCGGCCAAGCGGCCGGCCGGGCGGGCCAGGCTGCCGGCGTACACCTCGGCGGTGCCGGCCGCGGCGGTGTCCCAGCCGAAGCCGGCCGCGTGCCGGGCCGCCGCCGCGCCGCGCCGGGCGACCAGAGCCCGGTCGGTGACGTACGGCTCCAGCGCGTGCGCCCAGGCCGCCGGGTCGTGGCCGTGCACCAGCGTGCCCGTCTCGCCGTCCCGCACCGCGACCGGCAGGCCGCCGACCGAGGCCGCCACCACCGGGGTGCCGCAGGCCTGCGCCTCCAGCGCGACCAGCCCGAAGGACTCGCTGTACGAGGGCATCACCAGCGCCGTCGCCGCGCGGTACCACTGCGCGAGCTCGGCCTGGCCGACCGGAGGGTGGAACCTCACCACGTCGCTGATGCCCAGCTGGGCGGCGAGCTTGTGCAGGCTCTCCGGCCGGGCCAGTCCGGTGCCGGACGGACCGCCGACCACCGGCACCAGCAGGTGCTCGCGCAGCCCCGGGCGGCGCGCCAGCAGCTCGGCGACCGCCCGCAGCAGCACGTCCGGGGCCTTCAGCGGCTGGATCCGGCCCGCGAAGAGCAGCACCGCCGCGTCCTGCGGCAGGCCCAGCCGGGCCCGGGCGGCGGCCCGCTCCGACGCCCCGCCGGGGCGGAAGACGTCCAGGTTGACGCCGGGGTGGACGACGGCCAGCTGGTCCGGCCGGGCGGCGTAGTGCAGCGCCAGCTCGGCGGCCTCCTCGGTGGTGTTGGCGATCAGCCGGTCGGCCGCCTCGACCACCTGGGTCTCGCCGATCACCCGGGCCGCGGGCTCGGGCGTGTCCCCCTCGGCCAGCGCGGCGTTCTTGACCTTCGCCATGGTGTGCATGGTGTGCACCAGCGGCACCCCCCAGCGCTGCGCGGCCAGCCAGCCGACCTGCCCGGAGAGCCAGTAGTGCGAGTGCACCAGGTCGTAGTGGCCGGGGCGGTGGCCCGCCTCCGTCCGCAGCACCCCGTGGGTGAAGGCGCACAGCTGGGCGGGCAGGTCCTCCTTCAGCAGGCCCTCGTACGGGCCGGCGGTGACGTGCCGGACCAGCACGCCGGGGGCCAGCTCGACGGTGGGGGCGTCGTCCGAGCAGATCGCCCGGGTGAACACCTCGACCTCGATGTTGAGCGCGGCCAGGCGCTTGGCCAGCTCGACGATGTAGACGTTCATCCCGCCGGCGTCCCCCGTGCCGGGCTGGTGCAGCGGCGAGGTGTGGACACTCAGCATCGCTATCCGGCGCGGGCGGCGGCGGCCCGGGACGAGCGACTGGAGCCGGCCCCGCGCGGGCGCGGCGGGCTGGGCACGGCGTACCGAACGGACGGGGTGCTGGATCACCTGGCTGAAGCCTCCTCTGTGCGGCCCGTCTCGGCGGCCCGCGCACGGGCCGCCCGCTGTCCGGTGTGCGCTGCCCCGTCCCGGGCACACATCACCACCAGACAGCCAACCACCCGGCCCGCGTCCGGCATTCCCGCTCCGGCGGACGAGATGCCGGACGGGATGACGTCCCAGGTCACAGCGGTGCCGACGCGGACCCGACTACCCTTCCAGGCATGGCTGCCTCCTTCGACTCCGCGACCGCACCCGCCCGTGGGCGGACCGGACGGCCGGTGGGGACGGTCACCCGGGGCACCACCAACACCAATCGGCTGCGGCGGATGGACCGCTGGATCGCCCACACCCTCGGCCGCACGCTGCGCGCCGGCGGGCGCCCGCCGGTGGCGGTCGACCTCGGCTACGGCGCCGCGCCGTGGACGGCCGTCGAACTGGCCGGGCGGCTGCGCATGGTGCGCCCGGACGTCCGGGTGGTCGGGATCGAGATCGAGCCGGAGCGGGTCGCGGCCGCGCTGCCGTACGCCGAACCGCCGCTGCTCACCTTCCGGCGCGGCGGCTTCGAGGTCCCGCTGGACGGCGGCGCGCCGGCCCAGCTGATCCGGGCCGCCAACGTGCTGCGGCAGTACGACGAGTCGGCGGTGGTCGGAGTCTGGGAGCGGCTCTGCGCCCGGCTGGCCCCGGACGGGCTGCTGGTGGAGGGCACCTGCGACGAGATCGGGCGGCGGCACGTCTGGGTCGCGCTCGGCCCGGAAGGGCCCCGGACGGTGACCTTCGCGGCCCGGCTGGGCGGCCTCGGCCAGCCCTCCGACCTCGCCGAACGGCTGCCGAAGGCGCTGATCCACCACAACGTGCCGGGCCGGCCGGTGCACGCCTTCCTGGCCGACTTCGACCGGGCCTGGGCGGCGGCCGCGCCGTACGGGGCGTTCGGGGCGCGGCAGCGCTGGGTGACGGCCTGCACGGCGCTGGCGGGCGACTGGCCGCTGGTGGACGCGCGCGGGCGGTGGCGGCAGGGCGAGGTCACGGTGCCGTGGAGCGCGCTCGCGCCGTAGCGGTTCGCGCGGCCGGGGCCGCCGGCCCGGCACGGACCGGGGCTGGTGCGGGTGAGCGACCCGCCGCATTCACTCGAACGAGTTATCGAATACCACTGGCGTGTTGACGCCCCATCACGTCACCATGGACGCCGCCGGACGACCCGCCCGTACGCCGTCGCCGCCCGGCGCCACGGCGTCCACCTGCGGCCCCCGACATCACCCTCGACCAGGGTGATCCGCGTCACCATCGCCCGTCCCCTTTCCTTCCCCGCCACGCGGGGATCCCAGCCGTCGTCCGAGTCAGATCACCGCACCGCCACCGGCGTGGCAAAAACCACAACGGCGCCGGTCGGCCAGAGAAATCCCCGGAGATCACGTTATGGTCGCGAGAAGTTCCCCGGCGCACGGTGCCAGGCGGGCACTGCGGACGGGCGCTGACCGTTACGCACTCGGGGAAAGGGAGGAACCACCGATGCCCGCAACGGGAGACGGGCGGGCACCTGGTGCCACGAGCCTGTCGGGCGCCCAGGCCGGCGCCCCCGTTGACCATGCCCGCAACCGCCCGTCCCTGACCGGCCCGACGCCGGCCGGCCCGGTGACGGCCGCTCCCCCGATACCGCACCCCCGGCCCCAGACCGGACGCACCTCGGCCCCCGCCGCCGCGACCGCAGCCGCCAGCAGCACCGCGCCGCTCAAACTGCTGGTGATCGAGGACGACGCCTCCGACGCCCAGCTGATCAAAGCGGCGGTCGCCGACAGCGGCACCTCGATCGAGATCCACTGGGCCCGCGGGCTGGAACAGGCCACCGAACTGCTCGCCGTGTCCCCGTCCGGCAGTCGGCGCGGGCGCTCCCGCGGCAGCGATTTCAGCTGCGTGCTGCTCGACCTCGCCGCACCCGCCGACCTGCCGCACCCGTCCGACGACTCCGACGGCCTCGAAGGCCTACACGAACTGCTCCGCCGCGCCCCGCACACCGCGGTCGTGGTGCTCACCGACGCGGCCGGCGCCGAACTGGGCGCGGCCGCCGTCGCCGCGGGCGCCCAGGACTTCCTGATCAAGCACGCGACGGACGGCCCGCTGCTGGGCCGCGCCCTGCGCTACGCCGTCGAACGCAAGCGCGCCGACGAGTCGCAGCGCCGCCTCGTCGAGGCCGAACTGCGCGGCCAGGAGAACGCCCGCCTCCAACGCCACCTGCTGCCCACCCCGCTGCTCGACGGCGCGGGCCTCTCCTTCACCCGGCGCTACCGCCCGGGCCGCCGCCGCGCCCTGCTCGGCGGCGACTTCTACGACGCCGTCCGCACCGACGACGGCACCGTCCACGTCGTGATCGGCGACGTCTGCGGCCACGGCCCGGACGAGGCCGCGCTCGGCGTCGCCCTCCGGATAGCGTGGCGCACCCTCGTCTTCGCGGGCCTCACCGGCGAGGCCCTGCTGACCACCCTCCAGCACGTGCTGGAACACGAGCGGCGCAGCGACGAGATCTTCGCGACGCTCTGCATGCTCGTCATCGAGCCGGGCGGCGCCAGCGGCGGCCTCGACTCGCTCGGCGCCGGCGAGCCTGCCCGGCTCTACCTCGCCGGGCACCCGGCGCCGCTGCTGCTCGGCCGCGACCACCAGCCGGTCACCCTGCCCGCCGACCTCGCCGGTCCGGCGCTCGGGCTGCTGCCGTGCCACGACGGTCAGGCCGCGTGGCCCGCCCAGCAGCTCGAACTGCAGCCCGGCTGGCGGTTGTTGCTCTACACCGACGGGCTGATCGAGGGCCGGGTCGGGGCCGGCTCCCGCCGCCTCGGCCAGGACGGGCTGGCCGACCTCATCGGCGACCACCAGTCCGCCGGGCTCACCCGGGGCCGGCTCGTCGACAGCGCCATCGCCGAGGTCGAGGAGCTGAACGGCGGCGCGCTGACGGACGACGTCGCGGTGCTGCTGCTGGAACGCAACCCGATGCAGCTGATCCTCGGCTGAGCCGGCCGGAGCCGGCTGGAGCCGGGTACGGCGAGGCCCGGGCGGGTGAACTCCCCGCCCGGGCCTCGCCGTTGCCTGATCGTTGCCCGATCGCGCGGCCTACCAGGGGCCGTACGGACCGGTGTTGCTGCGGCCGCCACGGCCGCCACCACCGGTCAGCTCCCGGATCGCCGGGCGCACGTCCACCATGTAGACGATCGACGCGACCAGCCCGGCGAGCGTCCCGATGCCGGTGAAGAAGTTCACCCCGAACAGCAGGTCCCAGCCGAAGGCGATCGCCAGGATCGCCAGCCAGAACGGCTTGGTCTTCTTGTCCGCCGCCCGGTAGGCGTCCTCACGGCGGGTGACCGCGTCGCCCAGGGCGAACAGCTTGAAGCCCAGGATGGCGACGGACAGCCACCAGATCGGGTTCAGATAGGCCAAGTCCAGAATCTGGGCCACTCCGCCCATCACGCTCTCCTCTGTCTCTCGCCTCCGGCGTTCCGGCCACCGCCCATCCTGGCACGGTCGACCGTCCGCTCTCCTGTCAACGTCCTGCGGTCACCGGATGTGCCCCGTCCGGCGGCCCTTCCCTCACTCCGCGCGGTCGGTGGTCTTCCGGGCGCGGGCGGCCTTCTTCGGGGCGGGTCGGGTGTCGGTGGCCGGGGTGTCGGCGGCCAGGGGGTCGGTGTCGTCCTCGACCAGCTCGGCCTCGACCGGCTCGGATGCCCGGGCGAGCTCCGATTCCGCGGCCGGCTGCCCCGGCCCGGCGGGCGCGCCCGGGCGGGCCCGGTCCACCACGACCTTGCCGCGCTCGGCCAGCTCGTCGTACGTCTCCTTGGCCTTCACCGCCAGCTCGACCGCGCGGCCGACCTGCTGGAGGGCGAAGCCCTGTGCCCGCTCCTGCAAGGTCCGCAGGTCGACGGGGAGCGTCGTGACGGTCTCGGTGACCTTGGCCTGCGCCTCGGCCAGCTTCGTCTGCGCCTCCTGGAACCGGGCGGTGGCCTTCTCCTGCGCGCCCTTGCGGTCCGCGGTGAGCGCCTCCACCCGGCCCGGCACCTCGCGCAGCTTCTCGTACGCGAGATCCCCGGCGCCGGCGATGGCGTACAGCGGGGTCGGGTCGCTGAGGGTCTTCTTGATCTCGTCGGTGATCGGCATGCTTACCGGTCCTCCCGGTGGGTGTTCTGGGTGGCTGAGCCGTCGGTCGTCGGGCCGGAGGCTGGTGGAACGCCGGTGTCGGTACCGGCCGCGGGCGGCCGCTCGGCCACCGCGCCCCGCTGGACGGCGTTCTCCTTCAGGAAGGCGTCGTAGACCGCGAGCAACGCCTGCTTCTGCTGCTCGTTGATCAGCGGATCGGCCAGGATCGAGGCCCGCAGCTCCAGGCCCTCACCGCGCCGCTCCTCCAGGATCCCGGCCTGGACGTACAGCGTCTCCGCCGAGATCCGCAGCGCCTTCGCGATCTGCTGCAGGATCTCCGCGCTCGGCTTGCGCAACCCGCGCTCGATCTGGCTGAGGTACGGGTTCGACACGCCTGCGGCCTCCGCCAGCTGGCGCAGTGAGTACTGCGCGTTCCGGCGCTGCTCGCGGATGTACTCGCCCAGCGAGCCGACGTTCAGTGAGGCCATACCCGCAGACTGCAACATCCTGCTTGCAGATGCAAGCAGGATGCTAACCACAGCAAACGGCGGGCGGGCTCAGCCGAGGTCGGGGACGCGGACCGGCATCAGGAGCGAGAAGGTGCCCTCCCGGCCCGGCGTGCGAATCGCCAAGGGGGCGATCGGGCCGCCGAGTTCGAGCACCAGCTGCTCGGGCCGGCCGACCCGCAGGGCGTCCAGCAGGAAGTCGCGGTTGACCGCCACCCTCAGGTCTCCGGGCGCGGATCCGGGGCCGGACTCGGCACCGGCCACCGCCAGGCGGCCGTCCGCCGTGAGGGTGAGGACGGTGACCGCGCAGTCCGCGCCGTTCGGGCCGGACGGCAGGGTGCGGGTGGCGCCGGTCTCGACGGCGCCGCGCAGTTCGGCGGCGGACAGGTCGATCCGGTGCTCCGGTTCGAGCCGGGTCAGCACCCGGTGGTCGGGGTAGTCGAAGTCCAGGGCGGCGCCCTCGATCCGGTGGCCGCCGGTCTCGGCCCGGACCAGGCCGCCGCCGAGGGTCAGCGCGACCTCGGCCTCGGCGTCGGCCGCGCCGAGCAGCGCACGCAGGGCGTCGACCAGGGCGGTGGGGACGATCGTGCCGCCGCCCGGCCGGGCGGGCGCCGTGGTGGCGGGCACCTCGGCGAGCGCCATCCGGTAGCGGTCGGTGGCGACCAGGCGCAGCACCGGGCCGTCCGGTTCGAACAGCACCCCGGCGAGCGCCGGCGTTTCGGGGTCGCCGCCGACGGCGAAGCGGACCGCGTCCAGTGCGGCGGCCAGTTCCTCGGCCAAAACGGTGAAGCGGACTTCGGCGGGGGTGGTGGTCATCGGTTGCTCCCTCTGGTCGGTCATCACGCGGATCAGGGAGAGCTCGCGGCGGGCGTCGGCGAGGCCGTCCTCCAGCCGGCGCAGGTGCGCGTCGAGCACCCGCGCGGCCGTGCCGGAGCCGGGCGCCGCGCCGAGCACGGCGCGGATGCCGGCCAGCGGCAGGCCGACCCGGCGCAGCCGGGCCAGCAGCCGGGCGTCGGCGAGTTGGCCGGGCCGGTACCAGCGGTAGCCCGTCTGCGGGTCGACCCAGGCGGGGGTGAGCACGTCGGCGCCGTCGTAGTAGCGCAGGGTGCCGACGCCCAGGCCGCTGGCGCGGGCCAGCTCGCCGATGCTGTGCAGCTCGCTCTCCATGCCGGTGACTCTGCGGGCTCGACCAGGTCGAGGGTCAAGCCCGGCCGGCGAGGTGGACGAGCTTCGACGGGTTGCGGACGATGCGCAGCTCGGCGATCCGGGGTCGGCCGTCGGGCCCCTCGACGAAGTCGATCGCGCCGTCCTGGGTGACCAGCAGCCCGGGCTGGCCGTTGACCAGGACCGGCCGGAGCTCGGCGCCCTCGCCCAGCTGGCCGAGCACCCCGAGCAGGAAGCGGGCGACGTTGTCGGCGCCGGTGACCGGGCGCAGCGCGGCGCGGACCACGCCGCCGCCGTCGGTCCAGGAGGTGACGTCGGGGGCGAGCAGGTCCAGCATCCGGTTGAGGTCGCCGCCGACGCAGGCCGCGAGGAACTCGTCGGTGGCGCGGCGGCGCAGCTCCGGCGGGGCGTCGTAGCGCGGCCGGCGGGCCCGGACGTGCGCCTTGGCCCGGCTGCCGACCTGCCGGCAGGCGGCCTCGGTGCGCTCCAGCGCCTCGGCGATCTCCCGGTAGGAGAAGCCGAAGGCCTCCTTGAGGACGAAGACGGCCCGCTCCAGCGGGGACAGGCTCTCCAGCACCACCAGCAGGGCGAACGAGACCGTCTCGGCGCGCTCGACGTCGGCGGTCGCGTCCGGCTCGGCCACCAGAGGCTCGGGCAGCCAGGGGCCGACGTAGGCCTCGCGGCGGACGGCGGCCGAGTCGAGCCGGTTGAGCGCGAGGTTGGTGACCGTCCGGGCCAGGTAGCCGCCCGGGTTGGCGACCGGGCCGGTGACCCCGCTCCAGCGCAGCCAGGTGTCCTGGACCAGGTCCTCGGCGTCGGCGACGCTGCCGAGCATCCGGTAGGCGATACCGAAGATCATCCGGCGGTGCCGCTCGAAGTCGTCGAGGGCGGGGTCGGCGAGGGTGTCGGTCACCGCTCCGACGCTACCGCACGGGCGGCGGCGGGCCGAGGCCTCGTCAGCCGCGGAACGCCTCGTACGCGGGGGCGAGCAGGGTGGCGAGGTCGCGGCCGCGCACGGTGACGCCGGAGCGGCCGAGGCGGCGCAGCGAGGGCTCGTCGGGCTCCTCCTCGGGCCCGGGCGGGGCCGGGCGCAGGGTGAAGCCGCCGCCCCAGTAGGCGGCGACGTTCACGGCGGGGGCGTTCGCGGCGGGGGCGTTCACGGGTTGGGCGTTACCGGGTTGGGCGTTCACGGGTTGGGCGTCCCCGGCCGGGGCGTTTCCCGGCGGGACGGGGGCGGGGCGGCCGGGTGTCATGCGTCCTCCTCGGCGACGGCGTCCTCACGGGTGAGCGCGACCAGTTCACGCAGCGCCTCGACCGGCAGGTCGGTGAGCCAGCGCTCCCCCTCCCCCACCACCGCTGCGGCCAACGAGCGTTTGGCGGCGAGGAGTTCGTCGATCCGCTCCTCGACGGTGCCGACGCAGACCAGTCGGCGGACCTGGACGTCCCGGCGCTGGCCGATCCGGAATGCGCGGTCCGTGGCCTGCTCCTCGACCGCCGGGTTCCACCAGCGGTCCAGGTGGATCACCTGGTTGGCGGCGGTCAGGTTGAGGCCGGTGCCGCCGGCCCGCAGCGAGAGCAGGAACACCCTTGGCCCGTCCGGGGACTGGAAGCGCTCGACCATCTCCTCACGGCGGGCCCGGGGGACGCCGCCGTGCAGGTAGAGCACCTCCTCGCCGAGCCGGCGGGCCAGGTACGGGCGGAGCATCGTGCCGAACTCGGCGTACTGGGTGAAGACCAGCGTCCGGTCGCCCTCGGCCAGCGCCTCCTCCAGCAGCTCCGCCAGCCGGGCCACCTTGCCCGAGCGCTCGCCCAACGCCGATCCGTCGTGCAGCAGTTGGGCCGGGTGGTTGCACACCTGCTTGAGCTTGCCGATCGCGGCCAGCACGGTGCCGCGCCGCTCCACGCCCCGGATCCCCTCGACCCGCTGCAGCAGGTCGGCCACCACGGCCTGGTAGAGGCCCGCCTGCTCGGCGGTGAGGCTGCACCAGACGGTCATCTCCTGCTTGGCCGGCAGCTCGGCGGCCACCGCCGGGTCGGACTTGAGCCGGCGCAGCACGAACGGGGCGGTACGGCCCTGGAGTTCGGCGGTGCGCTCGGGGCTGCGGTGCAGTTCGACCGGGATCGCGTAGCGCTCCTTGAAACGCTCGGCCGGGCCGAGCAGCCCGGGGTTGGCGAAGTCCAGGACGGCGTGCAGTTCGGCGAGCCGGTTCTCCACCGGGGTGCCGGTCAGGGCGATCCGGTGGCGGGTGACGGGCAGCGCGCGGACGGCCCGGGACTGGGCGGTACCGGCGTTCTTGACGTACTGCGCCTCGTCGGCGACCACCCGGCGCCAGCGGATCGCCCGCAGCGCGGCGAGGTCGCGCTGGACCAGCCCGTAGGTGGTGATGACGAGGTCCACGCCCCGTACGGCGTCGGTGAGTTGGTCGGCGCCGAGGCGGCCGGAGCCGTGGTGGACGTGGCGCCGCAGCGCGGGGGCGAAGCGCTCGGCCTCGCGCTGCCAGTTGCCGACCAGGGACATCGGGCAGACCAGCAGGGTGGGGCCGGCCGCGCCCTCGGCCTGCTCGGTGGCCAGCAGGGCGAGCGTCTGGACGGTCTTGCCGAGGCCCATGTCGTCGGCCAGCACGGCCCCGAGGCCGAGCCCGGCCATCGCCCGCAGCCAGGCCAGGCCGCGCTCCTGGTAGGGGCGCAGGGTGGCCCGGAAGTCGGGCGGCAGCGCGGGGGCGGGGGCCGGGGCGGCGCGCCCGGCCAGCAGGTCGCCGAGCGGGCCGTCCGCGCGGACGGCGGTGACGGGCAGCCCGGCGACGGTCGCCTCCGGGTCGAGGGCCAGCCGCAGCAGGTCGGCGGTGGCCAGCACGCCGTCGCGCCGGTCGGCGAGGAAGGCGAGCGCGGCGGCGATCTGCTCCGGGTCGGCCTCCAGCCAGGTGCCGCGGACCCGGACCAACCCCTGCTTGGCGGCGGCGAGTTCGGCCAGTTCCTGCTCGGTGAGCGGCGCCCCCTCCGGGCCGAGCGCGGCCTGCCAGCGGAAGGCGACCACGGCGTCCCGGTCCACCTGGGAGGCGACGGCGAGCGTGCCCGGCGCGGGCGGGGTGGTGGCCCGCAGGGCGAGCCCGAGCCTGGGCCGACGGCGCCACCAGGCGGGCAGCAGCACGCCGAAGCCGCCCTCGGCGAGGGCGGGCGCGGCGGTGCGCAGGAAGTCCAGCGCGCCGGCCCGGTCGAGCGGCAGGGCGGCCGGGCGGGAGCGGTGCCGCAGGCCGTCCAGGGCCGGCCAGCGGTGGGCGGCGCGGGCGAGCTCGGTGACCAGGACGTCGGCCGGGTCCGGCGCCTTGCGGGCCAGCGCGGCGTGGGCGGCGCCGCCTTCGTGCAGGTCGGCGGCGCGGACCAGCAGGGAGGGCTCGTCGACGGCCTGGAGCAGGAACTCCAGCTGCCAGGCGTCGTCGGAGGGCCGGCCCTCGGGGTCGTCCGGGTCGGGCCCGAGCGGCTCCAGCAGGCGGAAGCAGAGCCGGAGCGCGGGCGCGGTGGGCTCGGCGGCGGCGTACCAGGCGGCGAGCCGGCGGCGCAGTTCGGCGAAGCCCTCGGACCGGACGTCCGTGAGGCCGCCGTCCGGGGTGGTCAGGGCGTGCAGCCAGCGTTCGGCGGCGGTCCCCACCGCGGCGGTTCCCACCGCGGCGGCCGTCGTGGCGTCGGCTGGAGCGCCACCGGTTCGGGCACCGCCGGTCCGGGTGTCGCTCGGGCCCAGCGGGGGCGTGCCGGCCAGGGCGGCCCGGGCCTCGGCGTCCACCAGTGCGCCCAGCGCGGCGCCCAGCAGGGCCTCGCCGGTGCCGGCGCCGCCGGTCGGCCACTCCCCCAGCAGGACGGGCGGGCAGCCGTCCGCCAGTGCGGCGGCCTCCCGGCGGCCCGCCGGGGTGGGGTCGGGCCGCCAGCGGGCCTGCGGGCGGCCGTCCGCCAGGACGGGCAGCGGCAGCACCCGGCCCCGGCCGACCGTTCGCCAGGCGAGGTCGTGCACGCCGGTCAGCCAGCGCAGCGAGGGGCCCTGGACGACCTCGACGCGCCCGGTGCCGGGCAGATCGGTGCTGGTGACGGCCCAGTGCGGGTCGAAGACCTCGCCGAGCAGTTGGGCGGCCGCCCCGGTGTCGAAGAGCAGCGCGGGGACGCGCCAGGGCGCCAGGACGGCCGCGCCCCGGACCGGGGTGACCGGCAGGTCGGGCGAGGGCGCGGGCAGGGCGCCGGTGGTGGGCAGCAGCAGGGTGGCCCAGCGCTCGGGGGCCTGGCCGACGAGCCAGCCGAGGCCGGGCCCGATGCCGCCGAGAACGGCGGCGAGTTCGCCGGCCGGGCAGGCGTAGGGGTGGGCGCGCGGGGCCGCCCGGTCGGGGCGGGGCTCCACGGTGCCCGGGTGGGCGCGGGCGTCCTCGGCCCACAGGGCCAGCCGTCCGCCCGCCCGCCAGAGCGCGTGCAGGACGAACATGCGGGAGGCCTTCCGGTCGGCGGAACCGTCCTTCGCAGCCTAACCGGGCGGTCCGACAGTGCCGCTCCGCCAAGTCTTTCGCGAAACGCCGACGGCTGTGGTTGAAATTTGAACGAAAGCGGCCTACGCTGAAGCCAACAAGTTGAAGCCTAAACAAATGGCTTCGGACCCGAGGAGGAGCCATGGGCCTGTTCAACCGCACCAAGACCGCCACCCCCACCGCCGTCGCCGTCGCCGAGACCCCGACCGGCCCGGACCTCGCCCACCTGACCGGCGACTGGACCATCGACACCACGCACAGCGAGGTCGCCTTCTCGGTGCGCCACGCCATGGTGACGAACGTCAAGGGCCGCTTCACCGAGTACGACGGCAAGCTGCACCTGGACGGCAGCACCCCGGGCAACTCCTCCGCCGACCTGGTGATCAAGGTCGCCAGCATCGACACCAACCAGGCCCAGCGCGACGAGCACCTGCGCACCGGCGACTTCTTCGCCGCCGACACCTACCCGGAGATCCGCTTCCGCAGCACCTCGGCCGAACGGCTGCGCGGCGACACGTACCGGATGAGCGGCGAGCTGACCATCAAGGACACCACCCGCCCGGTGGTCCTGGACCTGGAGTACACCGGCAGCGCCACCGACGCCTACGGCGCCGAGCGGGTCGGCTTCGAGGGCAGCACCGTCCTCGACCGCACCGAGTTCGGCCTGACCTACAACGCGGCCCTGGAGACCGGCGGCGTGCTGATCAGCGAGAAGGTCAAGCTCAGCTTCGACATCTCCGCCGTCAAGGCGGCCTGACCCGGCCGTCCACGGCTGCCACCCGGGCCACCGGACCCGCCGCGCGGCCCGGTCCGCCCACCCGCCGCCCCTGCCGACCCCCGACGGCAGGGGCGGTGTCGCGTCCCGGCGGCCCCGTCACCCTGTCCCGGCACTCGGCCCAGGTGATCAAAGCGTCCATCGGGATCGGCGGCCCCCGTCACCCGGCCGCGGCACTTGGCCCGGTCACCCGAGCAGCGCCGCGTCCGCCGCCGGCAGCCAGCTGCCCGCCGGCCGCCGCAGCCAGCCCTCGGCCGCACCGAGCCCGGCGGCCGCAGCGCCCAGTGCGGCCAGCCCCGGGTGGCGCTCACCGGGCCGGTGCACGAGGCTGACCAGGCTCAGCGGCACCGGCTCCACCAGCGGCACGGTCACCGCCCCCGGAATCCTCGGCCCGCCGACGGTGGTCAGCATCGGATCGCCGTGCCGGGCCAGGTAACGGGCCGTCTCGTCCAAACCCACCGGCGGCACGTACGGCGCGGCCGGCGTCAGGCCGTGCTCGCGCAGCAGGCGGACGCCGAGGTCGGCCCACTCGGTGGTGGCCGGGTTGCCGGCGCAGACGTCGACGGGGTGCCCGGTCAGCTCGGCGACGCGCAGCACCGGACGGCCGGCCAGCGGGTGGGTGTCCGCCATCATCACCGAGATCTGATCCAACCGGACCGGCCGCTGGGTGAGTTGGCCGCGCAGCGGGGCGGGCAGTCCGGCGAACCGGCCGAAGGACACGTCCAGCCGGTGGGCCAGCAGTTCGGCGGCGGCCGCGGCGAGGCCGCCGTGGAAGCGGGCCAGCAGTTCGCCCTCCGGCCAGGCGGCGCGGGCGCGTTCGAGCACCCGGTCGGCGGTGAGGTCCGGGCCGGTGACGTCGCTGTTGAGGTCCACCAGCAGCGGCCGGGCCGCGGCGCCCGCCAGGATCTCGTCGTGCAGGGCGAGGAGCCGGCGTGCCCGGGGCAGCAACCGCAGCCCGGCCGGGGTGAGTTCGACGCTGCGGGTGGTGCGGGTGAACAGCGCGTCGCCGAGCAGCCCTTCCAAGGTCCGGATGTCCCGGCTGAGCGCCTGCTGGGCGACGTGCAGCCGCCCGGCGGCCCGGCCGAAGTGCAGGCTCTCGGCGGCCGCGACGAAGCCGCGGAGCAGACGGGGGTGCAGGTCACGGGGCATGGGCGGCAGATTAACAACAACCTGCTGTGAATGTGGCGGAACAGGTGTTGGACCGCCGCCGGGCACCGACGGGAGGCTAGGGCCATCCCCCTCGACCTCCCCCAGGAGCCCTATGCCCTCGCGCGCCCTCCTCACCTCCTACCGGCGGCTGTTCGCGGTCCCCGGCGCCGCCGCCTTCACCCTCGCCGGGCTGCTCGGCCGGCTCGCGCTGTCGATGAACGGCGTCTCGCTCGTCGTGCTGCTCGCCGAACGGCGCGGCTCGTACGCGCTGGCCGGCACCGTCTCGGCCGTCGGGCTGATCACCGGCGCGATCGGAATGCCGCTGCTCGGGCGGCTGGTGGACCGGTACGGGCAGGCGCGGGTGACCGTACCGGCCGCGCTCTACAACGCCGCCCCGCTCGCCGCCCTGCTGCTCTGCCTCCGGCTCGGCGCACCCGACTGGACGCTCTACGCCTGCTGGGCGGCCTGCGCGGCCGCGCCCAACCTCGGCGGCATGGCCCGGGCCCGCTGGGCACACCTGTACCGGGCCGACCCGGCCGCCCGGCACCTGGCCAACTCCCTCGAACAGGCCCTGGACGAGCTCTGCTTCATGGCCGGGCCCGTCCTCGCGATGACGCTCTGCACGGCGGTCGCCCCGGAGGCCGGGCTGCTCGCCGCCGGGGCGCTCGGCACCACCGGCGCCCTGCTGTTCGCGGCCCAGCGGCGCACCGAACCACCGTTGCCCGCCCGCGCGGAGAGCGACCGCCACGGCTCGCCGCTGCGAGTGCCCGGGCTGCGGGTGCTGCTGCTCGCCTTCCTCGCCACCGGCGTCGTCTTCGGCTCGACCGAGATCACCACCGTGGCGTACGCCGACGCGCTCGGACACAAGGCGGCGGCGGGCGCGCTGCTGGCCCTGGTCGCGGGCGGATCCTGCCTGGCCGGGCTGGTCTTCGGGCTGCTGACGCCGCGTCGGTCACCCGGAGTGCGCTTCCTGTCCGGGGCCGCGGCGATGGCCGGGGGGCTGCTGCTGCCGCTCGCCGCCGGACTGGGCGGGGCCGGGCTCGGCCTGCTCGGGGTCGCGCTGTTCGCGGCCGGCACGGCCACCGCGCCGACCATGGTGACCGGTATGACGCTGGTCCAGGAACTGCTGCCGGGACGGCAGTTCAACGAGGGGATGGCGGTCGCGGTGTCCGGCATCGTGGTCGGCATCTCGGGCGGCGCGGCGCTCGCCGGCGCGGTCGCCGAGCACGCCGCCCCCGGCACCGGCTACGCCCTGCCGGCCTGCGCCGCCGCGCTCGCCCTGCTGATCGCCCTGGCCGGGCGGCGGCACCTGGGGCAGTCGCGGCGCACCCCGGCGGAAAATGCTGCGCAGGTTGTCAGTACCTCGGTCTAGGGTCTGCCTTCGGACTCCCGTCGTCCGCCCGGAGGGCGGGCGTGGCGGCGCTGGGGTGCGTGCATCGCAAGGCGGAGAAGGGAGCCACTGCGGAGCATTGGCGACTGACGACAACGCGGCGAGGTGCATGCCCCAGCGCCGCCACGCAGGCGGGAGTCCGAAGGCAGACCCTCGCGTTCGAGGCATGGCGGAAATCACCTATGTCCGAGGCGATGCCACCGCGCCGCAGGGCAAGGGCGTGAAGGTGATCGCGCACGTCTGCAACGACCTCGGCGGCTGGGGCAAGGGCTTCGTGCTCGCGCTGTCCAGACGCTGGCCCGAGCCCGAGGCCGCGTTCCGGCGTTGGCACCGTGGGGTGCCGGTGACGGTCTACGACGTCGGCTGAGCCTGCGTCGCCTGCGCTGGCACCGCCTGCGCCGCGAGGCTCTCGGCGGGCCAGCTGTACACGCACTCGGGTAGCACGTACCCGCCCGGGAACACGCCCTCCTGCACCCGCGTACGCACACCGCCCTCGCGCTCGTAGAAGGCGATCGCGCGGATGTTGTCGCGCAGCACCTCCAGGTACAGCTCGGCCCCGGGGTGCCGCTCGGCGACGTGGGCGCGGGCCGCGGCGAACAGTGCGCGGCCGATGCCGCCGCCGGTCCGGCCGGGGCGGACGTGCAGGTTGTCGACCAGTACCCGGCCATCCGGCTGCGGGACGAGGTAGATGAACCCGACCGTCTCCCCGGCCTGGTCGGCGATCAGCAGTTCCGGCTCGGCGGCCGGATCGCCGTAGTCGACGGTCAGCCGCAGCTCCCACAGCTCGCGCCGCTGGACGGGCAGTCCGTCGCCGAGTGCGTCCGCGGGGACGATCCCGCGGTAGGCGGTGCTCCAGCTGTGGGCGTGCAGGTCGGCGACGGCCGCGGCGTCCTGCGCTCCGCCGCGCCGGATGGTGGTCTGCACGGGACTGATCATGTGACGAGCCTCCCACAGATTGGAGTTGAACATGTTCAAGCGAAACCTCTACAGTGCTCACATCATTTTGAACGCGTTCGAAATGGCGGGGGTGGTGGATGTGGCACCGAGCACGGAGGGGACGCCCGGTGCCGCGTCCACCGACACGGGTTGGAGCTTCGTCTCCGGTTAGGCTCGTGCCCGTGGACGACCTGGCAGCGACGAACCGAACGGACGACACGAGCGGTGCGGCCGCGACCCCGGCCGACACCCCGACCGACCCTGCAGCCGACACTGCGACCAACCCCGCGGCCGCACCCGGTACCGACAGCGGGCCCGGCACCGACAGCGGGCCCATGCCCGGCGGTCGGGCGCAGCCGAAGACCGACAAGAGCGAGCAGACCCGGGCGCTGATCCTGGAGACCGCGATGCGGCTCTTCCAGGAGCGCGGCTACGAGAAGACCACCATGCGCGCGATCGCCACCGAGGCGGGCGTCTCGGTCGGCAATGCTTACTACTATTTTTCGGCGAAGGAATTCCTAATTCAGGGATTCTATGACCGAATGACGTACGACCATGCGGCGGAGGCCAGGAATCGCATGGCCAATACGCGGAACTTTGCCGAGCGCCTGGAAATCGCGCTGACCTCCTGGCTCGACACGGCCGCGCCGTACCACGAGTTCGCCGCCCAGTTCTTCCGCACCGCTGCCGACCCGACCAGCTCGCTGAGCCCGTTCTCCAACGAGTCCCACCCGGCCCGGGCAACCGCCGTGGAGCTGTTCCGCGACGTGTTGCAGGGCTCGGAGCTGGCGCCCAAGCTGGATGCCGAGCTGGGAGAGTTGCTGCCCGACGTGCTCTGGCTGCACCTGATGGTCGTGGTGCTCTACTGGGTTTTCGACCGGACCGAGGACACCGAGCGGACGCGGGAATTCGTCCGCCGGTCCACCCCCATGGCGGCCCGGGTGATCAACCTCTCGCGTTATCGGGTATTCCGCCCGATCGTCCGCGATGCCAAGGGCCTCATCCAGGACTTCATCCTGCCGACCATCGGGAAAACCGCCGTCAAGTAGCCCGCCCGAGGGCAGCTCGGACGCGTCGGGGGCCGGACCGCAGTGGTGCGGTCCGGCCCTCGGCGTGACGGCGCCGCTCAGAAGCCGTCCGGGTTCCAGGGTTGCAGCGGCGTGCGCAGCAGCAGGTCGGCGGCGACCGCCGCGCCGGGGCGCAGTTCGGTGAGCAGGCCGGCCGCGAGCAGCCGGGGCGCCGTCTCGCCGCCCAGGTAGAGCGAAGCCAGCTCGGAGGCGTCCAGGGCGAGGTCGGCGTCGTCCGTGGTCCGGGTGCAGCGGCCGGTGCCGTCCGCGGCGACCTCGATCGCCCAGCGGCCGGAGGCGTAGCCGAGCCGGTCCTCGACCTCCAGGACCACCCGGCCGGGCGCGCCGTACGTCCGGGCGTCGAACGCGGCCGCCACGTCCAGCACCCGCAGCCAGGTGAAGTCGGCGTTGTCCACGTACGGGGTGGCGGCGCGCGGCTCCTGGAGCAGCAGCGGCAGCGGGTCGTCCGGGCCGATGTTCTCCGCGACGACCTTGCGCACCCAGTCGACGGAGAGGACGAAGCGCCACAGCTCGGCGGCGGTCGCCCGGTCGAGGGCGAGGAAGTCGGCCACGGTCAGGGTGCAGTTCGGGTAGCTGCCGTCCCAGGCGTCGTCGACCCGGTAGGCCACCAGGCCGGTGACCGTGCCGTCGGTGTCCCGGTGGACGGCCACGAACGGCTCCTTGAACTCGTGGCCCGGCAACTGGAGTTCGCCGGTGTTCCGCTTCCACCACAGCTCGTCGCGGGCGATCGCGCCCGGCTGGGTGCGCCGCCAGCGCTCGTGCAGGTCGGGGCCCAGCTCGCGGGCCTGCTCCATGGTCACGAAGTCGATCCGCCCGCCGGGCACGGTGGGCAGGCCGTCGCGCAGGCCGCGGGTGCGGTGCAGGTCGATGTTCCAGCCGTGGCCGCGGGTGGCCGGGCCGAAGCCGTAGCGGCCGTAGATGTTGTACTCGGCGGCGATCAGGATGGCGACCGCCGAACCCCGCTCGGCGGCGGCCGCGAGATCGCGGCGCATCAACGTGCCGAGCAGGCCGCGGCGGCGGTGGGTGGCGCTGACCGCCACGGCGGTGACGGCGTCGGCCCGGACGGTGGCCCCGCCCGGGACGGTCAGCTCGACGTCGAAGCTGCGGAAGGTGGCGATGCAGCGGTCGCCGTCGAAGCCGGCCAGCATCCGGCCCGGCTCCCACTGCAGGCGGCGGAAGTCGGCCGTGTTCTCCGCGTGCGAGCGCAGGAAGCCCAGAGCGAGCGCCCTGTCCCACGCGGCCACCTCGCTCTCGGCGATCGCGCGGGTCTGGAGGCCGTTCACGATGTCGACGGCCCCGTCATCGGTTGTGTTGCCCATCGGGCCACCGTACGGGCGTCGCTTTCGGGCGGCATCCCATTTATTCCGTGCCCGATGCGCGGTGCTCCCCCGGCACCACCACCCAGTGGTTGCAGTGCAGGACGCGGTTGGCGAAGTCGACGTCCAGCTCGCCGAGCAGCCGGAAGCCGAGCGCCCGGCAGATCCCGTTGGACGGGCCGTTGGCCGTCGCCGGGAAGGCGTGCACCGGGCCCCACCGGCCGTCCCGGGCGGCCGCGTCCAGCAGTTCCCGGACGGCCGCCTTGGCGAGGCCACGCCCCTGGAACTCGGGCAGCACCATCCAGCCGATCTCGGCCACGGCGGCGCCGTCCTCCTCGTGCGACCAGAGCGTGACGGAGCCGGCCACCACCTCCGGCCCGGCGCCGTCCGGGACGATCACCTTGATCCACGAACGGTCCTCGGCGGCCTCCACGACGTCCTTGCGCAGCCGCTCCCGCACCCGCTCCTCCGGCAGTGGCCCACCAAGCTCGGCCATCATCACCGCGTCGCACCGCATCCGGACGTACGCCCCGACGTCCCCCGCCTCGACGTCCCGCAGCCTCATCGCGTCTCCTCCCGAGTGATCGACGCGGCCACGCTAGCGCCCGCCGCCGACAGCCCCGGCGCGAGCCGGGGCGCTACGGGCGGGCGTAGAAGTCGGGGGTGCCCATGATCCAGAGGCTGGCCTGTTTGACCGGCATGCCGACGCGGGGGGCCTCGATCATCTGGTCGTCGCCGATGTAGAGGCCGACGTGGTGGATGTCGACGGCCCGGCCGGTGTCCGTCCAGAACACGAGGTCGCCGGGGCGCAGCTGGCGGTAGCTGACCGGGGTGCTCTCGGCGTACTGGTCGGCGGCGAAGTGGTTGAGCTGTTTGCCGCCCTCGCGCCAGGCCATCATGGTGAGCCCGGAGCAGTCGTAGCCGGCCGGGCCCTCGCCGCCCCAGATGTAGGGCAGGCCGATCTTGGAGCGGGCGAAGGCGATGGCGGCGGCGGCGCCCTCGGCGGACCACAGGCGGTCGGCGGCGGGGGGTACGGCCGGGGTGGTCTTGGCGGCGGCCTCGGCCGCGGCGGCCGCTTCGGCGGCGGCCTTCTCGGCGGCGGCGCGGGCGGCGGCCTCGGCCTCGCGGGCGGCGATCGCCTCCAGGGCCTCGCTGCGCCGGCGTTCCAGGTCGACGGTGGTGTGCCGGGCGGCGGCGAGGTCGGTGAGCAGTTGTTCGCGGCGGCGGTCGGCGGCGACGACCGCCTCCTGCTGGGCCGCGAGCCGGGCCTCGGCCCTGGCCTTGGCGGCGCCGACTTCGGTGGCGGCCTTCTCGGCGGTCTCGGTGGCGGCGCGGGCGGCGGCGGAGGCGCGGGTCGCGGCGGCGGCGGTGGAGGTGGCGGCGTCGAGGATCTGCCGGGTGCGCTCGCTGGCGACGCCGATCACGGCGGCGCGGTCGCCGGCTTCGCGCGGGCCGTGGGCGCCGAGCAGGGCGTTGAGGGCGGAGAGGGCGGCGCCCGCACCCTGGCGGTACGTTTCGGCGGCGAGCTGGGCGGCGTCCTCGGCGGCCGCGGTGCGGTCGGCCTCGGCGGCGGTGGCGCGCCGGGCGGCGGTGGTCTCGTCGGCGCGGGCCCGGACGAGGGCGAGCTGGGCGCCGTTGTAGGCCTCGACGGCCTGTTCGGCGCTGCGGCCGGCCTGGTCGAGTTCGGTCCGGGCGGCGGCGAGGCCGGCTTCGATGGCGGTGACGGAGGCGGCGGTGCGGTCGGCCTCGGCGCGGGCCCGGTCGATCTCCCCGGTGGTCGGGTACGGGTCCTCCGTCCGGGCGGGGCCGGCGGCCGGTTCGGGGTCCGCTGGGGCGGCCTGGGCTGCGGGGAGCAGCCCGAGCAGGGCGGTGAGGGACAACAGGAGGGTCGGCAGGAGCCTGCGCGCCACGAGACATCCCCTTCTCACGGGTAGGGAGGGGACGGCGGCGGACGGTCCGCGGCGCTCGGGCGGGGCGGCCGGGCGGAGCAGGTCCGACGAATCATCCCATCACATGACAGAACGGTCACTCGTCGATCATGTTCTCAACTCCGGCGCTTTTCACACCTCGGACGCACTCCGCCGGGCGGGTGACCATCAGATGATCTGACCGCGAGTCACCTTCAGCCGGGCGCACAGGGTATGCGAACTACCGGTGGATCCGGCGGGTGTGCGGCCGCAGGTGGGGGTGTCGCCCGGACCGGTGCTCCACCCCGGTCGGACGAACCGCGTACGTCCGGTTGCGCCCCGCCCGGATCGCGCGACGGCGCTGCTGCGCCCCGAGAGACGGGCCCCCACCGCTGTCGCCCGCGCCGTACGCCCCGCCCACCGCCGCCGGGGCGGCCCCGGCGGCGGCCGCCGAGCGGCGGTCCGCCAGCCGCGCCTGACGCCGGGCCAGGGCCCGGGCGGCGTGCGCGTCGAGGTGGGCGGTGGCCCGGGCGGACATCCGCTCGGCCACCCGGTGGGCGGCGGGATGGTTCGCGGGCACCTTGTCGGGGGCGCCGGCGATCAGGTCGAAAAGCCAGGTGCGGGCCCGGTCCGCACGCCGGTGCAGCAGGCGCTCGCGCCGGAGCGCACGCGCCCGGCGGCGCGGGCGCGTGGCGTACCGCCAGCGGGCCCACGGGCTGCTCGGGCGGGCCAGCCGGATCGCCCCGATCCAGGACAGGCCGGGGACCATGATGCCGAGCAGGCCGGTCCACATCTTGCCCTTGATCAGGGTGATCACCGAGGCCAGGGCGTTCACCGAGATCACCGTGATCAGGCCCCACCTGGTCTCCTGGCTGGGCACCACGCCGAGCGGCACGTACCCGACCAGCAGCAGGGCGGTGAACAGGATCCCGAAGATCACCGCGTCCACCGACTTGCGGCCCTGCTCGCTCCAGTACACGTCGTCCAGGTGCAGGATCAGCGCGAACTCGTCCAGCACCAGACCGCAGCCGATGCCGAAGACCAGCCCGAACCAGTCGATCCACGGGTGCCCGCCGTACGTGGCGAACACCCCGACGCCGCCGACCAGCAGGAAGCCCAGGCCGAACACCATGTGATGGATGTGCAGGCCGCCGGGGGTGACGTTGCCGAACCACCACCGCACCTCGGCGCGGATCATCCGGACGCTGAACCGGATGAACACGAAGGAGGTGATGAAGCCGACCAGCAGCAGGAACAACGGCTGCTTGTGCGCGGCGACGATGTGCTCGCGGTAGCCGTCCAGCAGTGTGGTCATGCGTCTTACCTTCGTTCCTGGTCCTGCGTGCGGCCTGCCGTGACATGGCCCGGAGCCCAACACCGGTCCAACGTGCGGTCAGAACCCGCGGGTGCGTTTGGCCGCCCGGCGCGGCACGACCGGGTACAGCGACGGGCGCTCGCCGCCGACCGGCAGCTTCATGAACATCCGGGCGATCTCACCGCCCAGGTTCACCCCGATCGCCAGTGCCATCGCGATCGCCGCCGCCCGGGAGACGGACACCAGGCCCGCACTGGCGTGGCCCTGGGCGAAGGAGAGCATCCCCAGGTAGAGCGCCGAACCGGGCATCAGCGGGCCGATCGCGGCGGTCACGTACGGCAGCGCGGAGCCGTTGCGGTAGCGCGCCATCAGCTGGCCGAACAGGCCGACCAGGCCGGCCGCCACCCCCGTCGCCACGATCGGGGAGATGCCCGCGTTGTACGCCAGCACACCGTAGCTGGCCCAGCCGATGCCGCTGTTCAGGGTGACCAGCGCGAGCGAGCGGCGGTCGGTCTGCAGCAGCGTGGCGAAGGCCAGGGTCAGCAGCATCGCGGCGATCATCTGGACCGGCGGGTAGGTGACGCCCGCCAGGCTCTCGTCCGGCCGCAGCTTCGCCTCGAAGCCGACCCCCAGGTAGAGGATCAGCATCACGCCGATCACGATGCCCGCGACCAGGTAGATCACCTCCAGCAGGCGGGCCGCGGCGGTGATGTAGAAGCCGGTCAGGCCGTCCTGGACGGCGGCGACCAGCGCCCGGCCGGGCAGCAGCGCGAACAGGCCACCGGTGATCACCACCGAACCGCGCAGGCCCCAGTCGTTGAAGGACAGGATGATCCCGGAGGCGGCGGCCGGCATCGCGGCCGCCACGAACTGGTAGAACTCCGGCAGCCGGCGCCGGGCCAGCGTGGAGGCCAGCCGGTCGCCGAGGACGGCCGCGACGAAGGCGCTGGCGAAGACCAGCCAGGCCTTGTCGTCGATCCGCCCGCCGACCAGGAAGGTGGCCGCGCCGGCCAGCAGACCGGTGGTCAGCGCGAGCATCCAGCCCGGGTACGGGTGCCGGTTGCGGCGGATCAGGGCGAGCCGGCGGTAGGCGTCGTTGACCGTGACCTTCTCCGCGGTGATGTCCGCGACCAGCTCGTAGACCGCGTTCAGCCGGGTGTAGTCGGAGGTGCGGCGGCGCACCACCCGGTCGGCGGTGATCGGCGGCTCGACCAGCGAGGGCTGGTGCGAGATGCCGATCAGGGTGAAGGTCACCTGCGGCTCGCAGCGGTCCAGCCGGTAGGCGTGCGCGATGCCGAGCATCGCCGCCTCGACGTCCTCGGCGGCCTCGCCGCTGGCGAGCAGCAGCTCGCCGATGCGCAGCGTCAGGTCGAGGATGCGGGGGACGTTGCGGGTCGCGCCCGCGGAGGGGTGCAGCTCGCGGGCGGTCCGCTCGAAGGCGGGACGCTCGGACATCGGCATGCGCAGCAGGGTGCGCATCCGGTCCGGCCAGGGCGCCTCGCCGGGGGCGCCGGCGGTCAGCTCCGGGACGACCGGGATGCCCATCGGCGGGGTGTAGCCGGCGGCCCGCCACTCCTCGGGGGTGAGGGTGTCCTCGGCGACCGATCGGCGGCGGGCGGGGCGCGCGTCCTCCGGGCCGGGTGCCTGTCCGGGCGCGGGGTGCGGCCCGAGCGCAGGGTGCGGCCCGGACCCGGGGGGCGCCCCGGACTCGGCGGGCGGTTCCCGTTCCGGCTCCGGGGACAGCAGGCCCCTGGTCTCCGTGATCGGCGGGACGAAGGGGACGACGGTGGCGGGCTCGACGGTCGGGGCCGGATGGCCCAGCAGGCCCTCGGTGGGCGGCGCCTCGGCGGGGTCCACCGGCCGTACCGGCGGCGTCCGCCGGGTCTGACGGACCGCCCGGCCTCCCCTCGCCCGCTTGCCTGCGCCCGGTCGGCCCCGCTTAGGCACTTCCGCTCCTTGCCACCCCTGGCGGCCGTCGGCCACCGTTCGATCTCGGGTTACACCTTGCCTGATCGAACTGCCGGACGCACATGTACGCGGCGTACCCCCGCGGGGGCCGCGGACTCCTACCCGGCGCGGTGGCGGTCGGCGGACGCCGCGCCGGAACGGCGGGCCCGCAGCAGTTCGACCGCCACCGGGACCACCGAGACCAGCACGATGCCGACCAGGATCGCCTCGATGTTCTCCCGGACGAACGGGATCTGGCCCAGGAAGTAGCCGAGCACGGTGACGCCGGCGCCCCACAGCACGCCGCCGACGAGGTTGTAGACCACGAAGGTGCGGTAGTTCATCCTGCTCACCCCGGCGACGATCGGGGTGAAGGTGCGCACGATCGGCACGAAGCGGGCCAGCACGATCGCCTTGGGCCCGTGCCGGTCGAAGAAGGCGGCGGCCTTCTCCACGTTCTCCTGCTTGAAGAGCCGGGAGTCGGCGCGGCGGAACAGGCTCGGCCCGACCTTGCGGCCGAACAGGTAGCCGACCTGGTCCCCCGCCACCGCGGCGGCCACGATCAGCGCGCAGACCAGCCAGAGCGGCTGGTGCAGGTAGGTGCCGTCGGCCACCAGCAGGCCGGTGGTGAACAGCAGCGAGTCCCCCGGCAGGAAGAAGCCGATCAGCAGGCCGGACTCGGCGAAGACGATGGCCAGGACACCGAACAGGTTGAAGGTGGAGATCAGGTTGGTCGGATCGAGCCAGGACGGGCCGAGGGCGAGGCTGGTCACGGGCGGACACTCCTGGGGGTCGAGTCTTGGCAATGAAATGGTAAAGCATTTACCAAGACTCGACAGATCCCGGGATGGTTCCCGCTCCGGGCACGCGCGCCCCGCCCCCGTGGCGCGCGTGCCCGGACCGGGCCGGAGCGTGGCCAGGTCAGATCCGGACCGGGCCGGAGCCGCACCGGGTCAGAGGCCGTAGCGCTCGACGATCTCCTCGTGCCGGGCGGCGTCCGCGCCCGCCGCCTTGGCCAGGTCGAGCCAGGCGAGCGGGTGCGGCCAGTCGCCGGTGAGCCGGTGCAGCAGCGCGTCGGCCTCGGCGGCGGAGGCCGTCGGCGGCACCCCGAGGGCGGCGTAGACGCCGGGCAGCGTGCCGTCCTCGTCGGCCGGGTCGGTGATGCGGTACTGCTCCCCGCTGTACGCCCAGACCGCGAAGCCGGCCTGCTGGAGGCTCTCGCGCAGCGCCGCCCACGGCTCGTCGCCGGGCCAGCCGCCGTCGATCCAGTACGTGGTGTACCCCGCCGGGTCGAGCAGGGTGAGCAGCTCGAACACCGGGTGCCAGCCGCGCCGCTCCTCCTCGGGGGCGTCCTCGGCCGGCGGCGGCTCCAGCAGCGCCGGGGCGAAGACCACCACGTCGCCGTGGTTGAGCGTCAGGTCTTCGCCGAGCACCGGCAGGATCCGGGCGGTGGCCGGACCGGTGCGGACGGCGGGCAGGTCGGCGGTGGCGCCGTTGGTGCGGGTGGCCCGGACGGTGACCAGCTGCCACTCCTCGTCCACCGGCCCCTCGGGCTCGTCGAACTCGATGCCGAGCAGCGCGCCCGCGGAACGGACCGCGGCCCAGTCCCGGTTGGCGGTGGCCGCCGTGATCAGGTGCCAGAGGTCGGGCTCCTGGACGGTGCGGTGGCGCTCCTCCTCCGGGGCGGCCTCGGCGGGCAGCGCGTGCTCCAGGAGCTCCTGGTACAGCCGCTGCGCGGTGGCGTGGTCGCCCAGCTCGGTGGCGGCGCCGGCGGCCAGCCGTCGGGTGTTGATCCGGCCGGCGTCCAGGGCGAGGATCGCCTCGCACTGCTCCAGCACCTCGGCCCAGCGGCCCTCGGCGGCGGCCCAGCGGGCGCGTATCCAGTGCCCGTCCTCCGGGCTGTCGTCGGCCAGCCGGTCGGCGAGGCGGCGGACGCCCTCGCCGTCCCCCGCGTCGATCAGGGCGGAGCCGAGCATGCCGATCAGCACCTCGTCGGCCGGGGCGGTGTCGAGCCAGTGCCAGAGCAGGTCGGCGGCGGCCCGGGCGTGGCCGAGGCCGCCGAGCACCGCGGCCAGGTTGACGGCCAGTTCGGTGGCGCCGGCCTGCTCACCCCGGTACCGGTCCAGGGCGACGGAGAGCAGGTCGGCGCCGGTCTCGTAGGGCACTCCGACCTCGGCCAGGTGCGCCGCCAGCTCGCCGGGCGGGACGGGCAGCTCGGGCTCCGGCAGCGCCTCGGCGGCCGCCCGCAGCGCGGCGACCTCCGCGGCCACGCCGTCGGTGCGGCGCAGCTGGGCGAGCTTGCGCTCCCCCGTCGTGGCGAGGGTCAGCGCCACCGTCCGCGCGCCGCGGGCGAGGGCGAGCCGACCCGCCGCCAGCAGCAGGTCCACGCACGGGCGGTGCGAGCCGGTGCCGTCCAGGTAGCCGACCCAGCCGGCCACGGCGGCGCCCAGTTCGGCGTCGTTCTCCCAGGCGCCGGCCGCGACCAGCAGCTCGACCGTGTGCGTCCAGCCGTCCCGCAGGTCGGCGTGGCGCTCGGCGGCCTCCCGGTCGGGCAGCAGCGCCAGCGCCTCCTCCGTCCGGCCGAGCGAGGCCAGCGCACGGGCCCGCAGCAGGCCGCCCCAGAGCCGGTCGCTCTCGTCGATCTCGTGGCCGCGGGAGCGCTCGGCCTGCTCGGCGGTGTCGAGCAGCGCGAGCACCTCCTGGTGCCGGCCGAGCCGGTGCAGGGTGCCGGCCCGGGCGTGGTGGAAGTGCAGCGAGAGTCGCTCGCCGGCCGCCTGGATCCGGGTGGCGGCGGTGTCCAGGTGGGCGAGCGCCTCGGTGTGGCGGCCGTCGTCCTCCAGCGCGTCGGAGTACTCGCGGGAGAGGCAGTCGAAGCAGGCGCGGCCGGGCTCGATCCGCTCCAGCGTCTCGCCGAGCACCGCCAGCCGCTCCGGCACGTAGCCGGGGCCGTCGACCCGGGCGTGGCAGATCGCGAAGTCCTGCACCACGCAGACGGACTGCGGGCAGCCCGCCGTCTCCTCGCGGTGGGCGAACTCCAGCAGGTCGACCGCCTCGGGCAGGGCCTGCTCGCCCTGGTGGCGCTTGTTCAGCAGGTTCTGCATCCGCCAGTGCCGCAGGTAGACCTCGACCCAGGGCAGGCCGAGTGCCCGGGAGGCGGCCAGCGCCTCCGGGTAGACGGCGTCCACCTGGTCGTTGCGGCCCTCGTTGGCGTGGCCGGGCAGCTCGTAGATGGCGTCGGCCAGCCGCCGGTGGCCGGCCTCGGCCAGCTGGCGGTGGGCGTCGTGGACCCAGGCCCAGATGTCGGTACTCATGTGGTGTCCCCCTGCGTGGTGCTGATGTGATGTCTACCGCGGACCACTGACAATCCGTCCGTCACGCCTCGTCCGGGAGGGCGTCGAGGGTGTCCGGGACGCCCGGCAGGCCGGCCGGGACGGCGGCGGTCAGCGCCGAGACCGCGGTGCCGACGCCGGACAGCGCGGCGGTGAGGTCGCCGCCGGACGCGCCGGTCGAGCCCGCCGAGGCGGCGGCCATGATCACCTTGAGCGAGCGGAGCAGCCCGGCCGCCGTGGCGCTGCCGGTGTGCCCGGCGCGGTAGGCGGCGAGCAGGTCCAGCACGGCCGGGCAGGACAGGTTGAGGTAGAGGCGGGCCCTGACCTCGCCGTCGGTGCGGGCGGTGAACGCCCGGGCCAGCCGCAGCGCCGCGGACGGGATCCGGGCGTCGGCCTGGTCGTCCTCGATCCGGGCCTTCAGCTCGGCCTCGCGGTCCGGCACCAGGACCAGCGGCAGGCCGGGCGGGTCGAACCGGGCCGGGACGAGCTGCTCGCCCTCGTCGGCGAGGGCGCCGGCCAGCCAGGCCGCCTCACCGGCCGGCAGCGGCCGCTCCGGGTCGCGGAACAGCTCGCGGTCGCCGTGCTCGCTGCCCAGCTCGACCAGGCGGCAGCCGCGCAGTTGGGCGTAGCGGCGCAGGAAGGGCAGGACGGCGTAGCGGTCGCCGCGGGCGATCGGCACCCGCATCGCCCGGTACAGCATCTCCTCGAAGCCGCCACCGCTGCCGAGCGCGACGTGCACCGCGCCCCCGCCCGCGGCCCGCAGCGCGCCGGCGGTGAGGTCGCCCTGGGAGGTGGGGACGGGGACGTCGTCGGCGAGCAGGGTGAACAGCCGCTCGTCGCAGAGCGCGGCGCCGAGCAGGTCCTGGCCGTGCCGGGTGAGGATGCGGCGCCAGGCGGCGGGCCGCAGCCGGGCGGTCTCGTACAGGCCGTCGACGATGGCGTCGGTGAGGGCGCGCTGGAGTGCGCGGTAGTGGTCGTCGCGCTGGAGGTCCTCGCGGCTGGCGGTGGGGGTGAGCCGGCTGGACTCGACCACGCCGCCGATGAACCCGGCCCAGCTGGGCAGCAGGTCGCGGGCGTCCTCGGCGAGCAGCATGCCGCGCAGGTAGACGGCGAGGTCGCGGTTGTCGCTGCTGCCGTAGGTGCCACCGTCCTGGACCCAGAGCAGGCCGATCGTGTCGGTGCCGCCCTCGGCCCCTCCCCCGGTGCCGCTCTCGGTGCCGCCCCCGGTGCCGCTCTCGGCCGGGTGGACGGGGAAGGCGGTGAGCGGCTCGAAGCGGCGGCCGAAGGCGGTGGCGAAGCGCATCCGGGCGGCGTGCTGGTCACCCGGCACGCTGTGGCGCCAGGGCACCTCGACGTTGTTGACGGGCTGCTCGTCGTCGCCGACGTAGACCGGGATCGGCAGCAGCACACAGTACCGGCCGAGCACGTCGCGCAGCGCGTCCTCGTCGGCGAGGTGGGCGTGTTCGGCCTTGAGGGTCAGCTCGACGACCGTACCGGGGCGGGGCCGGGCGGCCACCGGGTCGACCTGGTACTGCTCGCCGCCCCGGCTGCGGTAGCGGTGGCCGAGGTGCGGTTCGCGGTGCGAGGTGGTGGTGACGGCGACCTCGTCGGCCACCGAGAAGGCGGAGAGGAAGCCGAGGCCGAAGGCGCCGATCAGCTCCTGGTTGCCGGTGAGGTCGCGCAGCATCCGGGTGTAGCCGGTGCCGACGGTGGCGAGGTAGGAGTGGATCTCCGGCTCGGTGAGGCCGGCGCCGGTGTCCTCGATGGAGACGGTCCGCCGGGCGGCGTCGCCGCGCACCCGGATCAGCGGGCGGTGGTCGCCGTCCGGGTCCTCCAGGAGTCGGCGGGTGTGCGAGTCGTGGGCGTTCTGGACGAGTTCGCGCAGAGCGACCAGCGGGGTGGAGTAGAGGTGGGTGGCGAGGACGTTCACCAGTCCGCCGAGATCGACCTCGGTCGTACGCAGATCCTCGGCGGGGGCGGGCTCGGGCGGGGCACCTTCAGACATGGGTCCCCAGTGTGCCAGTGCGACTATCCGGCCACCATTTCTTTCTCTCTGAGAAAACTCAGTCAACTCTGTGTTGACTGCACAGGGTTGTCCGACTCCGCCGCCTTGTACATCAACTTCCCTCTCCACCAGCAGTTTTGATGGGGTTGAGATGCCTTCGTCGCGGCCATCGGGCAATCTCCGGATACGGCGTCACCATGACACCATCGGGGGAATTGCCACCCGTTTGGTGGAGTTCGTCCGCGCTGTTGGTGAATGCTGAACCTGCGACGTCAGGCAACGGCGCCACGGGGCGGCCACTCCGGATCGCGCCACATTTCGCACCCCCAGCTCAGGAGACCATCGTGTCCCGTATCCGCGCAGCCGCCGCCGTCACCGCCCTCGGGGCGTTCCTCCTCGTCGGCTTCGGCGCCGCCAGCGCCCACGCCGACAACGGCGCCGGCGCCCTCGACCACTCCAACAGCAGCGTCGTGAGCAACACCGGCTCCGCCAACGTCATCGGCAACGTCCACGGCAACGTGGTCGTCACCCAGCAGACGGCCACCGGCTCGGGCGCGAGCAACCAGAACAACGGCCTCGCCGCGACCGGCAACGGCGGCAACATCGGCGCTCTGCAGGGCAACGGCAACCTCGACGCCCGGGCCTTCTTCCCGGGCGCCGTCGGCTAGGGCACGCCTGACCCACGGGCCGGGTGCCCGCCCCGTCAGCGCGGGGCGGGCACCCGGCCGCCGTCCGTTCCGGGCAGTCCGAGGACGGCCCGGCCGAGGTGCAGCAGGCAGTCCCCGAGGTCCGGGCGGGCGCTGTGCGGGCGGTTCCGCACCCCGTCGTTGACCAGCGCGAACAGGGCGTGGACCCGGATCCGGGCCTCGACCGCGTCGCACTCGGGCCGGACCCGCCGCAGCAGGCCGACCCAGGTACGCAGGAAGTCGCGCCGGAAGTCCACCGCGACCCGGCGGTCCGGCGGGGCCAGCCGCTCCGTCTCGCTCAGCATCGCACCCAGGTAGTCGCCGTTGCGCAGCGCGAAGCCGACGTACGCGCCCAGGCCGGCCGCCAGCGCCGCCTCCGGCCCGGCGGCGGCCGCGAACGCGCCGTCCACCTCCTGCCAGAGCCGTTCGCGGCTGCGCACCAGCGAGGCGGCGAGCAACTGGGCCTTGCTGTCGAAGTGCCGGTAGACGCTGGGGCCGGAGATGCCGACGGCGGCGCCGAGTTGGTCGGTGCTGACGTTGTCGAAGCCGCGCTGGTGGAAGAGCCGGACGGCCGCCGCGAGCAGCTCCTCGCGGCGCGCCTGCGGCCTGGGCTCCGGCGGCCCGGGGGCGACAGGGTCGGCGGCGGAGACGGGGATGAGGGCGGGACCTGGGTGGGCTGCGGGATCCGGGTGAGCTGCGGCGCCGCGCAGGGAGGCCGCGAGGACGGCGGCCACGAGTTCGCGCAGCACCGCCTCGGCGCGGCGGGGCTGCGGCGCGGCCGACTGGTAGGAGAGCCCGGTACAGGCCGAGAGCGCCGACCAGCAGAGCAACTCGGCGTCCGGCGCCGGGAGTTCCGGACGGCCGGCGCGCAGCACGGCGGTCATCAGCGCGACGTCGGCACGCAGTTCGCGGCGCAGCGCCGCCCGCCGGGCCGGCGGCAGCAGCCTGGCGTCGCGCTGCACCAGGGTGCCGAGCGGGCGGTGCCCGACCGCGACGGCGGCCAGCGCGGCGCCGAGGTCGCCGGTGGTGCGGGCCCCGCGCAGCCCGCAGGCCAGCGCGTCCAGCCCCAGCCGGACGGCGCGGTCGAGCAGTTCGGGCTTGCCGCGGAAGTGCCGGTAGAGGGCGGGCGCGGTGATGCCGACCCCGGCGGCGACCTCGGTCATGGAGACCTGGTGGTAGCCGCTGCGGTGGAACCGGTCGGCCGCCACGGCGAGGATCTGGGCGCGCCGCCCGGGCGGTCGTCGGACCACCATGGTGAGCCCCCCTCCCGCGCTCCGGACTGCCGACCGAAGGCTAGCAAGGATTCACTTGAGGGCGCCGACCACCAGTGACCAGCGGCCATTTCCGGAGCCGTCGACCCTGGACAGCCGAAGCTACCCGGGATTAACTTGTGAGGCCATCACCTGGCACGTTCAGCCCCCGCCGGCGCCCGCAGCCGGTCACCACCGAAGGGAGCGCCGCCGTGCGCCGCACCGTGTTCAACGAGGACCACGAGGCCTTCCGGGAGACCATCCGGGACTTCATCGCCAACGAGGTCGTCCCGGTCTACGAGAGCTGGGAGGCCGACGGCCACCCGCCGCGCGACTTCTACCGGCAGCTCGGCGCGCTCGGCGTCTACGGCATCGAGGTGCCGGAGGAGTACGGCGGCGCGGGCGAGAGCGGCTTCAAGTACCAGACGGTGATCACCGAGGAGACCGCCCGGGCGGGCGTGAGCTTCGGCTCCTCGGGCGTGCACACCGCGCTGGTCCTGCCCTACCTGCTGGAGTACGCCACCGAGGAGCAGAAGCGGCGCTGGCTGCCCGGCTTCGTCTCCGGCGACATCATGACCGCCATCGCGATGACCGAGCCGGGCGCCGGCTCCGACCTCGCGGGCATCGCCACCACCGCGCGGCTCTCCGAGGACGGCACCCACTACGTCCTGAACGGCGCCAAGACCTTCATCACCGGCGGCGTGCTGGCCGACCTCGTCCTGGTGGTCTGCCGCACCGCCCCGTACGATCCGGACAACCGCCGGGCCGGCCTGTCCATCCTCTGCGTGGACACCACGTCCCCCGGCTACACGGTCGGCCGCAAGCTGCAGAAGATCGGCCTGCGCACCTCGGACACCGCCGAACTGGCCTTCAGCGACGTCAAGGTGCCGGTGGAGAACCTGCTCGGCGAGCAGGGCCGGGCCTTCTCCTACCTGACCCACAACCTGGTGCAGGAGCGGCTGGCGATCGCCGTCAGCGCGTACGCGTCGGCGGCCGCGGCGGTGCGGTTCGCGCTCCAGTACGTCAAGGACCGCAAGGTGTTCGGCAAGGCGGTGGCCGAGTTCCAGAACACCAAGTTCACCCTGGCCGACTGCGAGGCCCAGGTGGTGGCACAGCAGTCGATGGTGGACCGCGCGCTGGAGCTGTACCAGCAGGGGGAGCTGACCGTCGCCGACGCGGCCGCCACGAAGCTGTTCTGCACCGAGTCGGCGTCCACCGTCATCGACAAGTGCCTTCAGCTGCACGGCGGTTACGGCTACATCCTGGAGTACCCGATCGCCCGGCTCTACACCGACAACCGGGTGTTCCGGATCTACGGCGGCACCAGCGAGGTCATGCGCAGCATCATCGCCAAGTCGCTCGGCCTGTAGGCGGGGTAGGCGGGTCCACAGCCGCGGCGGACCGCACCCCCATGGCGGCCCGCCGCACCCGGCCGGGTGCGGGCACTCGGCGGGGCGGGTGCGCTCAGTTGGGCGAACCGTGCTCCGCGCGCCAGGCCTCCCAGCCCGCACTGGACGCCACCTTCGCCTCGCGCAGCGCCCGCTGGGCGAACGCGGCCGGCGCGGTCTCCAGGCTGCGCACCCAGCTGCGGCCCGCCGTGGCCAGCGCCGCGCACACCATCGCCGCCCCGGCCACGCCGAGCACGGCGCCGATACCGGTGAGCAGCGCGCCGCCGGCCAGCAGCGAGCGGTTGACCTGGAACCCGCCGGAGATTGTCTCGTTGATCGCCATGCCTCCACGATGCGGGCACTCGCCGGGGGCTGCACGTCGAACGGCTCCGGGTGCGCGAGCCGAGCGCGTCCGCGAACCTGGGCACACGGCGCCGGTCCGGGCGCCCGGGGTCGGCCCGGCCCGCCGGGTCAGGAGGACGCGCGATGCCCGATCTCGAACAGCTCGCCGTGGAGCACCTCGCCCGGGCGGCCGAGAGCCCGCACGGGCGCAGCGCCCACCTGGTGCTCCACGACGGCGTCCTGCGGCAGACCGTGATCGCGCTGACCGCGGGCACCTCGCTGGACGAGCACACCCCGCCGACCGCCGGCAGCGTCCAGGTGCTGCGCGGCCGGGTCTCGCTGACCATCGCCGGCCGGCACCAGGAGCTGCCGGTCGGACGGCTGGAGCCGGTGCCCCAGGAGCGGCACGGGCTGCTGGCCCACGTCGACTCGGTGGTGCTGCTGACGGTGGTCACCGCCTAGTGGGGCGGCGCCGTCGACAGCGGTCGACGGGCGGCAGCTGTCAGCGGGCGGCAGCTGTCAGCGGGCGACGGGCGGCAACCGTCAGCGGGCGGCAGCGGGCGGTGACGGCACCGCGGGGCTGAGCACGCTTGCGCTGACCAGCCGCAGCCCGCGCAGGAAGTCCCGCCCGCTCGGCGCCAGTTCGGGGGCGGCCAGCCACTGGGCGGCGTACCCGGCCAGCAGGGTCTGGTAGAAGGAGCCGCGGACGATCTCCTCCTCGGTGTCCGGCACTTCGGGCAGCCCCTGGAACAGCGCGGCGAGACCGAGCCGGCCCTCCTTCTGCGCCTCCGCGAACGCGTGCGCCAGCTCGGGCGCGTGCGCGGCCTGGGCGAGCGCCTCGAACTGGGCCGCCCAGAGCCCGCGGTGCTCGGTGAAGACGGTCCTGAGGCCGTCCCAGACCGCGGCGAAGCGCTCCTCCGGGTCGTCCGACACCCGGTTGGCGGCGTCCACCACCGCGCCCAGGGCCGCCCCCATCTCCCCGATCGCCTCGATCATCGCCGCGTTGAGCAGCGCGTCCTTCGAACCGAAGTGGTAGCCGATCGCGGCCAGGCTGACGCCCGAGGCGGTCGCGACGTCACGGGCGGTGGTGCGCCCGTACCCCTTCTCGTACAGGCAGCGCTTGGCGCCGGCCATCAGGTCTTCGCGGTTTCCCATGACCCGATCCTACGGAAGGACTGCACAAATGTCTTGCACGAATGTCTCGCACGACTGTCTCGCACATTCGTCTCGCACGAGCGATTTACACATATGTACTAGACAGACGTCTGACACGCCCGTACCGTCTTCCCCATGACCGCAACCACCGGCCGCGCAGGCCGTCGCGAATGGATCGGCCTGGCCGTCCTCCTGCTCCCGACCCTCGTCCTGGCCATGGACATGGGCGTGCTCTTCTTCGCCGTCCCCTTCATCTCCACCACGCTTGCGCCCAGCGGCACCCAGCAGCTGTGGATCATGGACATGTACTCGTTCCTGCTCGCCGGGCTGCTCATCACCATGGGCTCGCTCGGCGACCGGATCGGCCGCCGCCGGCTGCTGATGATCGGCGCCGCCGGCTTCATCGGCGCCTCGCTGCTCGCCGCCCGGGCCGACACCGCCGGCCAGCTGATCGCCGCCCGCGCCCTGCTCGGCGTCGCCGGGGCCACCGTGATGCCCTCGACGCTCGCGCTGATCCGCAACATGTTCCACGACCCCAAGCAACGGCAGATCGCCCTCGGCGCCTGGGGCGGCGTCCTCACCGCCGGCGCCACCCTCGGCCCGGTCGTCGGCGGCCTGCTGCTCGACCACTTCTGGTGGGGCTCCACGTTCCTGGTCGCCGTCCCGGTGATGGCCCTGGTGCTGCTCACCGCGCCCGCCCTGCTCCCCGAGTACCGCTCCACCGCACGCACCGGCCGCTTCGACCTGCCCGGCGCCGCGCTCTCGATGGCCGCGATCCTGCCGCTGGTCTACGGCGTCAAGACCCTCGCCGTGGACGGCTGGAGCCCGCTGCCCGCCCTCGCCGTCCCCGTCGGCCTGCTGCTGGCCGCCGCGTTCGTCCGGCGCCAGCGCACCGCCGCCGACCCGCTGATCGACCTCGGCCTGTTCCGGATCCGCACCTTCAGCGGCGCGATCAGCGTCAACACCATCGCGATGTTCGCGATGATGGGCTTCGCCCTCTTCACCTCGCAGTACCTGCAACTGGTCAAGGGCATGAGCCCGCTCACCGCCTCGCTCTGGTCGCTGGTGCCCAGCGTCGGCGTCGGCGCGGCCGTCGGCACCAGCTCGGCGCTGGCCGGCAAGGTCCGCCCGGCGGCCCTGATGGGCGGCGGGTTCCTGGTCGGCGCGGCGGGCTTCGCGCTGATGACCCAGGTCGGCGCGCACTCCCCGCTGGCGCTCATCCTCGTCGCGGCGGGCGTCCTCGCCGCCGGCACCGTCGGCACCATGACCATGACCGCCGAAATGGTCGTCTCCGCCGCCCCCGTCGAGCAGGCCGGCGCCGCCTCCGCCACCTCCGAGACCGCCGTCGAACTCGGCAGCTCACTCGGCATCGCCCTGCTCGGCGCGGCCGGCGCCGCCGTCTACCGCCACCAGCTGGACGGCGCCCTCCCCGCGGGCGTCGACGGCGAGGCCGCCCGGACCGCCCAGGACACCCTCGGCGGCGCGGTCACCGTCGCCGGCCACCTGCCCGGCCGGATCGGCACGGACCTGCTGGAGACCGCCCGGGCCGCCTTCACCGACGGCCTGCACGTCGCCGCGGCGGTCGGCCTGGTCTTCGCCCTCGGCGCCGCCCTGCTGGCCTACCGCCTGATGCGCCACCTCCCCGCCGCCGCCCCGGCCCCGGAGGCCGCACCCGAGGCCGTCACCGTCTGACCCACCAGGACCGATCCACGCGAGTCATCGAGAGCCCCCGCCCCCTCCGGCGGGGGCTCTCCGCCGCTCCCGCCCCACCCCATTACCGGTGCCGGCAGACCTCACGACGGTCCACCTGGGGGTGGAGGGCGGGGCGTCCACCCCCGGGGGCGTGCGTCGGCGGGCCCCGGGGAGGACCGTGAAGGGGTACGTGGCCCGCCCCTCCTATCCGCCGGGAGCCGCCGTATGTCCCTGACGACCCTGCTCTCCCTCCTCGGCATGCTCTGCTGGGCCGGCTACGAGCTGCTGCTGCGCCGCCGCGAGGACTCCGCCGCCGGCACCTGGCGCGCGGACGACCGCGACCGCGGCTCGACCCGGCTGCTGCTCGCCTGCTACGTCGCCGCGGTGCTGGTCGTGGTGCTGTTCGGCCGTGCCGGGATCGGCGAACTGCCGCCCTGGGCCCGCTGGTTCGGGATCGCACTGATCGCCGCCGGGCTGGCGCTGCGGGCCTGGGGCATGCGCACCCTGGGCCGCTACTACACCCGCACCCTGCGCACCATGGACACCCAGCGCGTCGTCCGCAGCGGCCCGTACCGGCAGATCCGCCACCCCGGCTACGCCGGCAGCCTGCTGGTCTGGACGGGCTACGCGCTCGGCCTGGGCAGCTGGCCGGCGGCCCTGCTGGTGCCGGCGCTGCTGCTCGGCGCGTACGGCTGGCGGATCGCCGCCGAGGAGCGGCTGCTGCTGGCCGCCTTCGGGCCGGAGTACGCGGAATACCGGCGGATGTCGAAGCGACTCGTGCCCTTCGTGTACTGAGCCGCCGTCGATCGGGCGGTTGTCGGCTGCGGCCCCCGGCGACGGGAGCGAAGGGGCCCGAGGGGCGGGTGTTGCGCGGCGCGGTGCCGTGCGGGCTGGTCACGGGTGTGCGGGCCGGACCGGGCCGGTTCCGGCCGCTGCCGCGGGCGCTCGCGTTCCGCTCGAACGGCACCTGCTTTTTGGCCAGCGTTTCCCGGCCGGTGTATCCGTTCGCCGTCGTCGCCAGGCATACTGGCCAGCACGGGCGCTCGCCCACCCTTGACTCTAGACAAGAAGGGACCGGTGGCCAGGGATGCTGCGGAACGGTCTTGAGCCCTGGCACCTCCTGGTGGTGCTGGCGATCGTCATCCTGCTGTTCGGGTCGAAGAAGCTGCCGGAGATGGCCCGCGGCCTCGGCAAGTCGATGCGCATCCTGAAGGCGGAGACGAAGGCGCTGCGCGAGGACGAAGCCCCGGCGGACGCGGCGCAGAGCGCCGGCACCGCGCAGAGCACCGCCGCGCCGCAGCCGGCCGCCACGACCCCGCCGGCCGTCACGCCGACCAACGTGACCAAGGCCACCGAGACGAAGCGGCCCGAGACGGCCGTCTGAGTCCCGCTCTTTTCCGGAAGCCCCCGGCACCGTCCGATGACGGTGCCGGGGGTTTCTGCTGCATCCGGGCTGCTCACGGCGCTCCCGACTGGCCGTCCGATCTGATCCGTTATCTCCTGGTATGCACCTACCGGAGGAACGGAGTCGCGGCATGCCCACCGACGAACCGGGCGACGAGCCGCCCGTCAGACCACCCGCCGGACCCCCGGGCGGACCGCCTGCCGGACCGCCCGGGGAACCGCCCGGGGAACCGCCCGGGGAACCGCCCGCCGGGTCGCCCGACGAGCTGGCCGACCTGCGGGCCCGCCTGAACGCCGCCGAGGCCCACCAGGCGCGGCTCACCCGGCAGTTGGAGACCCGCCCGGACCGCCACCGGGTGCGCTCCCTCTTCGCCGTCCTGCTGATCCTGCTGGCCTGCGTGCTGACCCCGCTGAGCGCCGTCGCGGTGTGGGCGAGGTCGGAGATCGGCGACACAGACCGGTACGTCGCGACCATGGCGCCGCTGGCCAGGGACCCGGCGGTCAGAGCGGCCGTCACCAACCGGGTCACCGACGAGATCGTGACGCGGATCCCGGTCGACTCGCTGCTCGACACCATCGCCCCCGACGACCGGCCCAAGCTCGGCGCGCTGCTGAACGGCATCGGCCAGGCCCTCACCGACGGGCTCACCGGCTTCGTCCGCAACCAGGTCCAGCGGGTGGTGGACAGCGACGCCTTCGCCACCCTCTGGACGGACGTCAACCGGCAGGCGCACACCGCGATCGACCGGATGCTGACCGGGCAGGGCGGCGGCGCCGTCGAGGTCAGGAACGACACCGTGGTGCTCGACCTCGCCCCGGTGATCGCCCGGGTGAAGGCCGCGCTGGTCGACAACGGGCTCACGCCGGCCGCGAGGATCCCGGAGATCCACACCTCGTTCACGCTGGTGCAGTCCTCCGCCATCCCCAAGGTCCGCACCGGCCTGCGGCTGCTGGACCTGGCCGGCTTCTGGATGCCGGTGCTCACGCTGGCCTGCGCGGCCGGCGGGGTGCTGCTCGCGGTCCGGCGGCGCCGGGCGGCGGTCACGGTGGCGCTGGGGATGGCCGGCGGGGCGCTGCTGCTGGGCATCGGGCTGAGCGTGTTCCGGGCCGTCTACCTGGACGGGCTCCCCGCCGGGGTGGACCAGTCGGCCGCCCAGGCGGTGTACGACGCGCTGGTGCGCTACCTGCGCTCCGCCGTCCGGGTGGTGATCGCGCTCGGCCTGATCGTCGCGCTCGGCGCCTGGATCAGCGGCGGCGGGCGCTGGGCCCGCACCGCGCGCGGCAGCTGGCACGCGGGGCTCGGCGCGGCCCGGAGCACCGCCGAACGGGCCGGGCTGCGGCTCGGGCCGGTCGGGCGGTTCGTCCACCGCTGGAAGGCCTGGCTGGGCTGGGCGGCGGTCGCGGGCGCGGCGCTGGCGTTCGTGCTGTGGAGCTATCCGACGGTGCTGGTGACGCTCTGTCTGGCGCTCGCGCTGGTCGCCGTCCTGGCGGTGCTGGAGCTGCTGGACGAACCCGGCCGACCGGACGGAGGAGCCCCGGCCTCCGCCTGAGGAGCGGTCAGCGGGGGCCGGTGCTGCGGCCCCCGCCGATCCGCCCCCGGACGGTCCGGCCCGGACGGTCCGGCCCGAACGGCCCAGCCCGGGGCGCGGCCGGCCCGGCGCGGCCGCAGGCTGGACGCGATGTCCGGAAGCCAGCCACCACCACCGCAAGGCCGGGTCGACCCGAGGTCCGCGCTCTGGCTGCTGGGCGCCTGCACCGCGCTGATCCTCGCGTACTGGATACTCCCCCTGCGCCGGCTCGGCTACCACCACCCCGTCCTCAGCTGGCTCGTGTTCACCGCCGCGCTGGTCGGCCTGAGCGGCCTGCTGCTGGCGAAGACCACCGCCGTGCTGCGGGGCGACGCGAAGCGCCCGGTGGCCTGGCTGTCCTTCCTGATCTTCCTCGCGATGACCATCTTCGCCGCGACCTACTACGTCATGGCCGCCCGTCCGGGCGATTTCGATGGGCTGGTCACCCGGCTCGACGCCCTGTACTTCACCGTCGTCACCCTGGCCACCGTCGGCTATGGCGACATCACCCCGGCCGCACAGGCGCCCCGCCTCGTGGTGATCCTGCAGATCGGGTACACCTTCGTCTTCCTCGCCACGGCGGCGGGGACGCTGTCGCGGGCGATCCGGGCGAACGTCGAAACCCGTAGCCACCGCAAGCCGTGACGTTGTCCACAGGCTGTGGACGGCCGCGTCCGATCGGTCAGGATCCGAGAAGCACGCCCGCGCGGCCACACCTAGCATCGGCGCCATGGACATCACCATTCACACCAGCGTCCTCCCGCACGACGACCCGGACGCGTCCCTGGTCTTCTACCGCGACGTCCTCGGCTTCGAGGTCCGCGGCGACGTCGGACAGGGTAAGATGCGCTGGATCACCGTCGGCCCCGCCGGGCGGCCCGACACCTCCATCCTCCTGGCGCCGCCGGCCGTCGACCCCGGGGTCACCGAGGACGAGCGCCGCACCATCGCCGAGATGATGGCCAAGGGCACCTACGGCTGGATCCTGCTGGCCACCCGGGACCTCGACGACACCTTCCGGGCGGTGCAGGCCGGCGGCGCCGAGGTCGTCCAGGAACCGACCGAGCAGCCGTACGGCATCCGCGACTGCGCCTTCCGCGACCCCGCCGGCAACCTGATCCGCATCCAGGAACTGCGCTGAGCCGTCCGGCCGCGCGCCGACCGTACGGGCCGTGCAGTCCTCGACGGCCGCGACGGCCGGAGTCGGGCCCGCTGAGAGGAGTCCTCCCGTGTGTCACCCCTCGTGGGCCCGCGCCCGCGCGGCGGCGCAGCGCCTGAAAGACCTCGCGCGGCTGCGCCGCGTCCGGGACCGGATCGACCGCGAGTACGCGCGGCCGCTGGACGTCCTGGCGCTCGCGCGCGACGCCGGCCTGGCGGCCGGGCAGCTCAGCCGCGAGTTCCGGCTGGCCTACGGCGACTCGCCGTACGGCTACCTGACGGCGCGTCGCGTCGAGCGCGCGGCCGCGTTCCTGCGCTGCGGCGGCCTCGGCGTCAGCGCGGTCCGCCGCGCGGTCGGCTGCACCTCGCCGGACGCCTTCCGCACCCGCTTCACCGAACTGGTCGGCATGCCGCCCGACGACTACCGGCGCCGCGCACGACGGGCCCCCGGACCGGTCAGGATTCGAGAAGCCCCGGCCACCGGGCCCCACCTAGCGTGGAGGACATGACTTCCATCGACTCCCTCATCCTCGACGTGGCCGACCCCACGGCCGCCCGCAGCTTCTACACCACCGCCTTCGGCCTGGACACGCAGCTGCGCCTGCGGGCCTCGCAGGAGCCGACCACCGGCTTCCGCGGGTTCACGCTGTCGCTCACGGTGTCCCAGCCCGCCACCGTCGACGGCTTCGTCGACGCCGCCCTCGACGCCGGCGCCACCGCCCTCAAGCCCGCCGCGAAGTCGCTCTGGGGCTACGGCGGCGTCGTCCAGGCCCCGGACGGGACGATCTGGAAGATCGCGACCTCCGCGAAGAAGGACACCGGCCCGGCCACCCGGCGGATCGACCAGCTCGTACTCCTGCTGGGAGTCGCGGACGTCTCCGCGAGCAAGCGGTTCTACGTCGACCGCGGCCTCGCCGTGGCGAAGAGCTTCGGCCCGGTGTACGTCGAGTTCGCCACCGGGTCCAGCCCGGTCAAGCTCGCGTTGTACAAGCGCCGGGCCCTCGCCAAGGACGCCGGAGTCTCCCCCGACGGCAGCGGATCGCACCGGCTCGTGATCGGCGGCACCGCCGGCACCTTCACCGACCCGGACGGGTTCGCCTGGGCGGCCGAACAGCCCGCAGCCGCGCGCTGAAGCGCCGCGTCGGACAGAACTTGGGCCCTGCGGTCACCAGTCCTGGTTGTCGGCGGCCGTGGCGTGCAGGGTGATCAGCAGCGCGCCGAGGCGGGCGTTCCAGTTGGCGCTGGTGGGGCCGTCGATGGCGTGCTTCTTGGCCAGGTCGCGGATCACCTTCTGGGCGTCCTTGAGCTCCTGGGCCGCGTCGTCCGGATTGCCCTCGTTGAGGCGGGCGGAGGCGTCGTCGAGGATCCGCAGCAGCTCCGCCTGGCGGTCGTGCTCCTTGCCCCCGACCGGGGTCTGGACGACGGCCTGGCGGAAGGCGTTGAGCTGGAGGGCCGCCCCCTGGTTGCGGGGGACGCCGGGGTTGGGGGCCGTGGGGAGACCGGCCGGGGTGGTGGGGGCCGCGGTGGTGAGCGTCGGGGTCGCCGCGGGGGTGGACGCGCGGGCCGGGGTGCTGGGCGCGGCAGCCGGGGTGCTGGGGGCGGTGGCCGCCGGCGGCTTGGCGGGAGCGGGAGCGGCGGCATTGCCGGCAGGCTCGTCCAGGGCGGCGACGGCCAGAGCGGTGACGCCCGCGAGTCCGGCCACGCCCAGCGCGCCGAGGACGAGGGGCCTGCGGCGGCGGTTGCGGTTGCGGCCGGCGGGCCCGGGCGGGGCCTGCCGGACGGGCGCCATCAGCGAAGTGGCCGGCGGGCCCTGCGGGACGGGCGCCATCAGCGAGGTGACGGCCGGGGCCTGCGGCGGGAGCAGGGTGGTGTGCTGCTGGTTGGGGTTCACCGACCGCACGGGCGGCAGCAGTTGGGTGGCGGCGGCGGTGGCGAGGAGTTCCGCCGTCGGGTCTCCGACCGCCAACCCGGGGATGGTGGAGAGGAGTTCGGCCCGCGCCGCGACGGCGTCCGCCGGCCGGTCGGCGGGGTTCTTGGCGAGCAGGCGCAGCACGGCCGCGTCCAGCGCGGGCGGCAGGCCGGGGCGGCGGTAGGACGGCGGCAGGGGCTGCTCGCTGACGTGCTTGAAGGCGATCGCCACCGGGGTCTCGGCGGTGAACGGCGTCTCGCCGGTGAGCATTTCGGTGAGCACACAGCCGACCGCGTAGAGGTCGGTGCGGCCGTCCAGGGGCGAGGCGGTGGCCTGCTCGGGCGACAGGTAGGCGGCCGTACCGAGCACGCTCGCCGTCTGGGTCAGGTTGCTGGACGAACCGGCCCGGGCGATGCCGAAGTCGACGACCTTCACCCCGCCGTCGTCGGTGATCATGATGTTGCCGGGTTTGATGTCCCGGTGGACCAGCCCGGCCGCGTGCGCGACCGCCAGCGCCTCGCAGACCGCCGCCGCGATGCCGACGGCGCGTTCCACCGGCAGACCCGGCTGCTGCGCCAGCACGGCGGCGAGCGAACGGCCGTGGACGAGCTCCATGACGATGAACGGCGTGCCCTGGTCGACGCCCGAGTCGAAGACCATGACGATCCTCGGGTGCACCAGCATGGCCGCGTGCTGCGCCTCACGGCTGAACCGCTCGGCGAAGCGGGGGTCGTCGGCGAGTCCCCCGTTGAGGACCTTGACGGCCACCTGACGGCCCAGCACGTGGTCCAGCCCGCGCCAGACGGTGGCCATGCCGCCGACGCCGAGTATCTCGACGAGTTCGTAACGCCCGTTCAGCGCCCGTCCGATCACCTGGAACTCCCCTCACGTGCCGTGCCCGGTGTTCCGGGCCGCCTCGTGCACCTGTGCACGATAGCCGCACCGCCGGACCGCACCGCCGGGGGCGGGGAGGCGGTCGGGGGACCGGGCAGCGGCCCCCCGACCGCCGGCGCGGGGGTGCGGCCCGCCCTGACTGCGGGAGGGCGGGCCGCACGTTCCAGGCCGACCGGGCCGGCGGCGCGTCCGGGGTGGGCGCCTGCCGATCCGGCCGGGGCCGGCCGGGCGGCCGGACGGCACGGGGAGCCGACCGGCCACCCGGGGTCTTCGGGTGGTACTGACGAGCGGTACTGCGGGTGGTGCGGTCCTACGGGTGGTGCGGTCCGGGTGGGCGGCGAGCCCGGGGGGAGTCGCTCGCCGCCCACCCGGAGTTCCTGGGTTACCTCCGGCCCGACTGGCTGTCGTCGGGCCGGTCGGGCCGGTCGGTCCTGCTCGGGCGGACGTCGGGCAGGGGCGGCGCGCTCGGCGGCGCCGGGACGGTCACGCCGGACCGGCCGGGCTTGGCCCCGTTGCCTCCGTTGCCCTTGTCCTGACCGTTGTCCTGACCGTTGCCCTTGTTCTTGTCCTGCCCGTTGCCCCGGCCGTCCTCGGTGTTCCCCTTGCCCACGCCAAGGCCGGGGGTGGTCCGGCCGGGGTCGTGGGGCTGTGCGGTGGCGCCCGGGTGGTCGTCGTCCTCTTCGCCGAGCGCCTCCGCGCAGTAGTCCGCCACCTTCTCCGCCCCGCCGGCCGCCGCGACCAGCGGGCCGAACCGCGGCTCGGTGGCCGGTGACCGCTCGCCCCGGCCCGACCAGTCGGCGAAGCCGTGGCAGAGGGCGACCAGTCCGGGCGCGAGCGGCCGGGCGCCGTGCCCCTCGGCGTCGCCGTCGCCGTCGGTATCGGTGGAGGGGGTGCCGGGCTTCGCGGCGGTGGACGGTCCGACCAGCTGCGGGCCGCCCGAGGCGGAGCCGCCGGACGGGCGGACGGACGAGGTGCCGGGCGCGGCACTGCCGGGCGAGGTGGCGGGCGAACCGGCCGACGCATCGGCGGACGCATCGGCGGACGCGGTGCCGGGCGCGGTGCCGGGCGCACTGCCGGAGGGCCCGCCCGCGGCGGCGAGCGCGTGCTCGGGTGCGCCGGACCCGCCGCCCAGCGGGGACGGCAGGTTGCCGGTGCCGGCGGCGACCGCGACCCCGCACAGCGCGGTGGCGCCGAGCACGGCGGCAGTGGCCTTCGTGCTGAAGGCCCTGGCCAGCGCGGCGGTTGCCATCGATCGTCTCCGGACGGGTGCGGTCACTACGGGGGCGGGCGTGAGACGCGCTTCCCGGAACGCGGTCAGGGCGGCCTGCTCCCCGGCCAGTTCGTCGGCCGTCGCCGGGGCGGCGGCCGCGGCGAGGATCCGGGCGAGCGGCCCGGGACCGCCGTCCGGTCCGGTGAGCGAGGCGTCCTGCCCGGCCGGCGGGCCGCCCACGGCACCGCCGAGCAGATGCTCGGCAGCGTCACGGTCGATCCGACGGGATCGGTTGGTGCTCATCTCATGTCCTTCAGCGTCGCGGCCCGGCGTTCTGTCACACCTTGCGGAGAACTTTTTCCCGCAGGCTTTCCCGCGGATTTCCCCGTGGGCTTCCCGGCGGCCTTCCCCGCGGTTTCCTCGACGGGTTCCTCGACGGGCCCCTCGGTACGGCGCCGGCCGGGCCGGCCGGGCCGCCGCACGGCCGGCCCGGCCTCGCGCGCGGCGGGGATCCCGACCCCGGCCGCGAAGGACTGCTCCAGCAGCGTGGCCAGTTTCCGCAGCCCCCGGTGGGCGGCCATCCGGACGCTGCCGGCCCGCTTGCCGAGCACCCGGGCGGCGCTCTCGGCGTCCAACTCCATGACCACCCGCAGCAGGACGGCCTCGGCCTGGTCGCGCGGCAGCCGGGAGATCAGCGCCAGCGCGTCGGCGGTGCCGACGGTGGCCAGCGCGGCGCCCGCGGTGTCGTCCCCGGCGGCCAGCCCGGCCAGGTACTCGAAGGGCAGGTCGGCGACCGGGCGGCGGCGCCGGGCGCGCAGGTGGTCGAGCGCGCGGTGGCGCGCGACGGTGGCGGCCCAGCCGCGGAAGCCGTCCCCGTCACCGGAGAAGCCGCCCAGGTCGCGGGCGATCTGCAGCCAGGTCTCGGAGGCGATGTCCTCGGCGTCCTGGGCGTCCTCGGGGCGGCCGCCGACCAGGACCCGCAGGTAGCGCAGCAGGCCCGGCTGGACGGTCCGGAACAGCAGCCGGAACGCCTCCTCGTCCCCGGCCTGGGCGGCCCGGACGGCCTCGGTCAGATCGGCGGGAGCGGGGGCCCGGCCCGCTGGCGGGCCGACGGAAGGGACTGGTCCGGACCGGCCGACGGGGCTGCCGGTGCCCGCTCCGGGGCGCTCTGCACTCTGCACCCGCCACATCATGGGCCATCCGGGCGAACGCGACCCCGCGAGCCGGGAGAAGTCGCAGGTCGGAGCGGCTGTCACGGCCCGCACCATGACAGCTGTCACGCGGATCCCGCAACGGACGGCACTGCTCTGACGGAGGGTCGGACGGAAACACTGGAGGCACGACGCGGGCAGCGGCCCGCGGCCACCAGCAGGGAAGGAACCCGCCGTGAACCGGACCGTCACCATCACCGCCGCGACCACCGCCGAGGCCGGCGCGACCCCGAACCCGTCGGCCTCCGGGCTCCGCCCGCTCGCCATCGACGTGGTCGCCCCGCTGGCCGGCTACTACCTGCTGCACTCGGTCTGCGACCTGAGCGTGTTCGCCGCGCTGGCGTGGAGCAGCGCCATCCCGGCCGCCCGGACCGTGCTCGGCCTGCTGCGTGAGCACAGGCTCAACCTGTGGGCCGCGCTGATGCTGACCGTGAACCTGGCGGGCCTGGCGCTCACCTTCGTCACCGGCGACGCCCGGCTGATGATCGCCAAGGACGGCGGGCTGAGCGGCACCGTGGCGCTGGCCGTCCTGATCTCGGCGCTGGTCGGCCGGTCGGTGATGACCCCGGTGCTGATGCCCTTCCTCACCAAGGGCAAGCATGACCGGGCCGCCGCCTGGCAGCGGCTGGTCGAGGGCCGGGCGGCCGGCTCCCGGGCCTTCCAGCGCCACGAGCGGGTGTTCGCGGGCGTCTGGGGCACCGCGCTGCTGGCCGACTGCGTCGCCCGGGTGGTCGGCGCCTTCACCCTGCCGGTGGCGACCATGGCCTGGCTGTCCACCGTGTTCATGATCGGCGCGATCGCGGCCGGCGCGATGCTCGGTCGGATCGCGGCCGATCCGATGGAGAAGCTGGTCGCCGCCGAGACCGAAGCCCCGACCGCCGCCTGACACCACCCGAGCTCGCCTGCCATCTACCTGCCATCCACCTGCCGCCCGGGGGAGCATCACCACCCCCGGACGGTGCCCGAACCGGCCCCAACGCCGGGTGTCGGCGATCCGAACAGCACGGAACCATCCGGATCTCCCGGGAGTCCTTCATAACGAGGGGGTAACGGGACCCCCGGTCGAGGAAACGGGGCCCCCATGAGCCGGACGCACGCGCTGACCACCACCGAGGACCGCACCCTCGTGTGGGACGGCTGCCTGAACGTCCGCGACCTGGGCGGACTGCCCACCGTCTCCGGCCGGCCGACCGCCCGCGGGGCGATAGTCCGGGCGGACAACCTGGACCGCCTCACCGCCGAGGGCTGGGACGCCCTCCTCGACCACGGTGTCCGCACCGTGGTCGACCTGCGCAACGCCGAGGAGTACAAGCCGCTCCTCCCGCTCCCCGAGGGCGTCGAGCTGATCCGCGTCCCGCTGGACGAACTCGCCGGCCCCGCCTGGTGGGAGGCCTACGGCCGGCTGGACGGCACCCCGCTCGCGCTCCGCCCCTACCTGGACCACTGCCCTCACGCCGCCGCCGAGCTGATCGCCGCCATCGCCGGCGCCCGCCCCGGCGGCCTGGTCGTGCACTGCGGCGCCGGCCGCGACCGCACCGGCCTGGCGGCCCTGCTGCTGCTCGCCCTGGCCGGCGTCGAACGGGCCGCGATCGTCGAGGACTACCAGCTCAGCGGCCCCAACGTCCGCCCGCTGTACGGGATGCTGGGCCTGCCGGACCAGTACCACCGGATCGACGCGGTGCTCGCCGAGGCCGGCACCACCGCCGAAGCCGCCCTGGCGGGCGCGCTGGAGGGCCTCGACCCGGCGGGCTACCTGCTCGCCGCCGGGGCCACCCCTGCCGAGGTCGCCGCCGTCCGGGCCCGGCTGCTGCCCGCCGCGTAGCGGCCACTAGGGGCTCTCTTTCGGATCACGTCGGATCAGCGCGCGGCGTCGGAGTGCGTGCATCGCAAGGCGGAGGAGGGAGTCCATGCGGTGGGGGCACCTCC
>NZ_JBFBNR010000026.1:0-116590 GCF_040687675.1 Kitasatospora sp. NPDC056731 | reverse complement strand
CCTCCTGACCTCTGAAGATCAGGATGATCAGACGACTGCGAGGTGGGTCCCATTTGATCCGCCGTTCAGCGGTCAGCTTTCACCCGTCGCCGACATGCCTCCGGCGGGGGCGCTCAGGCTCCAGGATGGACGGGGCGCCGCGCGCGGGTGCCGATAGATCGTGGTGAGCGGGGGAGGCTCCCATTCCGTCTGCCGTCGAGAAGCTGGCCCTAGCGGCCCGCGCCTGCTCCACGTACGTGTGGGCGACGACAGACGGATGGGAGTGGGGGCGGGTAGTGCTATGGGGTGCCTCGCGGAAGCAAGGCACCCCATAGAGCAGGTCCGGCCTATCGGACCGGCTGTGCAGTCCCCGAGGGGGCAGACGGCAGCGTCGGAGACTTCGCCTTGTCATTCCTCGCACTGACGAGGACGAGAACAACGACGGCTACGCACGCGCAGACAAACGCAAGAAACACGAGTCGCTGCTTCTGTACGACCGCCACGCGGCCCTTCGTGTCACTGGCGATGATCTGGTACTTAGTCGTCCGGTGCTCGAAGAACTTGTTGATCGAATCCTTAGGGAGGTTCCTGACCACCCTGGCCACGGCAAGCCCTGCGCAAGCAATGGCGGCAACGACGATGACCCCCACGGGCGCACCATCAAGGAGCTGAAAGAACACGACTGCGGACCCTTGTCAGTAAAGGTCGGCGAGACATGAGCGACATCGGTTTCCTGATTTAACGCATGCAGGCATGCCGACTCGACACCCATCGAAGTCGGTATAGCGCTCGAAAGGTGTGATCGCCTGAGAACCCACCCAGACCGGACTCTGGCCTCGTGGGCATGTGAAGGCAGCGCTCGCCCAGGTCAAGCCGGTGGACTATCGCCTTCGCGGACTGCCGGAAGGCGCCGGCTGAACGTCGAGTTACGCCTCGATGCGGTTCTCAGCCTTGCGGTTCTTGTTCCACGCCACCGCGACGAGGCGGTAAGCAGTCGCTACGCGGGATCCCGTACCACTGTTGTTGAACCCACCCCGAGACGACTGGCTGAGGATCTCGGAGCGCCACTTGGCGGCCGTACCCATGCCCTGGATCTTGCGTGCCAGCTCCGTGTCATCAACGAGGTCGCCCCACCGCCCCAGGAACATGCCAATGCCACCGAGGAGCATGCCGTCCCACGTATCGGCGGCGCGGCTCCAAGCATCCTCTGCCACCGTGAGGGTCCGGTCGAAGACTGAGGCCCCGTAGCGGTCGACGATCTGAAGGACTCCGGAGACCGCGCCCACACCATTCGTCGATGTCGAGCCGAGCGTGAGTCCGTGCTTGTCGAGGATCCTGTCGGTGTCGACGAAGAGGGGGACACCACCGGTGAGTCCTACGAAGTATTCGTCGATGGGGCGCGGCTTATGGGATTCGCGATTCTTGATCAGGAACAGGATGGCCTCCTGCGCCTGCGTCAGACCGTGGTGCACCTCGGCCATGATGGTGGGAATTCCCGCAATCGCGCAGGCGCGCCACCGGTGCTGTCCGTCGACGATGTACAAGTCACCGCCGGTACGCTGCGACACGATGATCGAACCAATCGCCTCGCGCACCATGTTGTTGGCGATGTTCTGCGAACGCTTCTCGTTGAGAGTCCTCTGAGCCTGCGGGTCGATGTTGAGGCCCTTGATCGAGACCTCGACGCCGTAGTCCACTTCATGCTCAGGCAGCTCGAACGTGTACCGAGCCTTAGGCATAGCTGTGCCCTTCAGCGCTGCGTTAGGGGGAGTTGACGGCAAAGCCGGGATTTTGGGATACAGCGCGGAAGCACATAATCACATGTTAGCTCTTACGCGCAACGAGTTACCGTTTCAGGACTGTTGCCATGCACCGGGCGAAAGTTCCTCCGTGGGATCGTCTGCCCGGCGCCACGAAGGCAAGCGGCAGCAGCCCAAGGCAGCGACCCCGCCAGAGTTACTTCGGTACGCAGCGGTCCCCGCGCCACATCCGTGCCAGATCGCGCAGGGAGTGACTGGGAGCGAGAGGGGCGGCGGGTCCCGGACTGCAGGTCAGCATTCAGGGCGACCATCCCGGCGGTCGATCAGAACTTGGGCATCAGGCTAGTGCCGGATTCCTCTTTCATTGGGTATATGTGCTGGTGGAGGGATAGTTCGGTTGGTCAGGGGCGGGTGGTTCGGGGTGGTGCTGAGGGCGCGGCAGGACCGTGATGGATTCCGGCGCCAGCCGCCCGGAGCGGACCTTGTCGAGCAGTTCCTGCAGCGCGTTGTGCAGCGTCTCGCTGGAGAAGCCGGCGAAGTCGAGGTTCACCTGCTGCTGCTCGAAGGCCGCTTCGAGGTGAGGCCGCAGCCCGACCGGCCGGGAGGTGCGCTCCCGCACGAACGAGCCACTCCCCTGCCGGGTCACAATCAGCCCCTCGGTGCGGAGCAGGTCGAGCGCCTTGTCCACCGTGCCGCGCGCCACACCGAAGTGCTTCGCCAACTCGGGGCCGGAGGGGAGCTTGTCACTGGTCTCGAAGCCTGGCTTCTTCATGAGGATCGAGGCCCGCAGAGAGCTGCCGACCTGCTGATACGGGGGCGAGAGTCATCCGGGTCTAGAGGGGTCGTCTGGCAGCGAGCCCGGGCCGAGGTGCTGGCGCCGGCCGACTGCGCGACGAAGCTCGGCAAGCGGCCGTACGACCTGCGGCACGCGGGGATCTCGCTCGGGCTGAACTCCGGAGTCGGCCCGACGGAGGCGTGGCCGTCATGCTGCGGGTCTACGCGAAGTGCCTGCACGGCACCGTCGAGTACGCGAACGAGTTGATCTCGAAGCGGCTCAACCGGAACCGTCCGGCGCCGCCGGCCCTGGGTCCTGGTCCGCAGCTGGTCCGTATGCGCTGATCAGCGCTGGGATTCGGGTGGCGCAAAGCGAGACAAGCCGCTCAAATGGGGCGCCGCTCGTTCCTCGCTTCAGAAAACGAAAAAGGGCCCGCAATCTGCGTTTCCGCAGGTCACGGGCCCTTCTCTATCCTGTGGCTGGTGCAGGGTTCGAACCTGCGTAGCTTGCGCGGCAGATTTACAGTCTGCTCCCTTTGGCCGCTCGGGCAACCAGCCAGGATCTTGTCCCCCGGGGCGTACGCCCCGTTCGACTTCGTAAACAATACCTGATGCCGGGGGGTGCTCCGCCACTCGATAGGTCACGTGATGATCAAGGGCCACGGCGTGGCTGTCGGGGGCGGGGGCGGGGTGCCGCTGGATAGGCTGGGGAGGCGGACGCCCGGTGGGGCAGGCCGTGCCAGTGAAGCCAGAACATCAAGGAGACCAACACCCATGGCCGACTCCAGTTTCGACATCGTCTCGAAGGTCGAGTGGCAGGAGGTCGACAACGCGATCAACCAGACCTCCCGTGAGATCGCCACCCGTTTCGACTTCAAGGGCGTCGGCGGCGAGATCAGCCGCTCCGGCGAGAAGATCGAGATGAAGGCCAACGGCGAGGAGCGCGTGAAGGCCATCCTGGACGTCCTACAGGGCAAGTTCATCAAGCGCGGACTGTCGCTCAAGGCCCTGGACGCCGGCGAGCCGCAGCTGTCCGGCAAGGAGTACAAGATCTTCGCGGACATCAAGGAGGGCATCTCCACGGAGGATGCCAAGAAGGTCGCGAAGATCATCCGTGACGAGGGCCCGAAGGGCGTCAAGGCTCAGGTCCAGGGCGACGAGCTGCGGGTCAGCTCGAAGAGCCGCGACGACCTGCAGACCGTGCAGGCCCTGCTCAAGGGCAAGGACCTGGACTTCGCGATCCAGTACGTGAACTACCGCTGACCCCTGGAGGGTTGTGCGGCAAGGCCCCGCCCCCGGGAGCTTGAGCTCCCGGGGGCGGGGCCTTTCGCGTGGGTGGGGTCAGCCGGCGGCGGGGTGGGGGTGGGTGGCCGTGGCGAGGGCTTGGGCCTGGGCGCGCAGGGTGGCGAGCTGGTCCAGCAGGGTGGCCGGGCCGGAGGTCTTGGCCAGGGTCGGGGCGGTCGCCGTCGGGGCGGCCGGGAGCTGGGCGATCAGGCTCTGCAGGGTGGTCTGCAGGGTGGCGACGAGCTGCTGGACGGCTGCGGGGTCGGAGGTGGTGGACGTGGTCTCCGCGAGCAGGCCGGCGATCTGGTTGATGACGTCGCCGAGAGCCCCGAGGGCCGCGCTCGGGTCCGGGGTCGCGGGCAGGGCCGGGACGGCGGGCACCGGAACGGCCGGCAGGGTCAGGTCCGCCGGCAGGAGCGGGGCGGCAGCCGCCAGGTCGGCGGGCACCGGGATGGCGGCGGGGTTCGGGGCGGAGGCGAGGGCGGTACGCGAGGCCGCGGCTTCGTGGCCGGCGGCGGTGGCGGACGCCGCGGTGACCACGGTCAGCGCGAGGGCCGCGATCAGCGCTGCGACCATCCGGGTGGCACGCATGGGTACTGCTTCCTCTCAAGTGCGAGTCAGGCGGGATCGCCTGCTTCACACGGTGGGGCAGCATTCCTGACGCAGCCACCGCAGCTACGCCGAACGGCGCGCGACGGTGAGCCGACGACGAGTCATTCGACGGTGAGTCATCCGACGGCAGCTCAGTCGGCGGCGGGTCAGTCGGCGTCCGCCCAGCCGCTGGTGCCGCGGTGGGCGGACAGGCCGACGGACGCGAACTCGTCCGCCCGGCCGGCCTCGGTGCGGGCGCCGATCCGCCGCAGGGCGCGGGAGATCGGGGAGCCCTCGGGCGGGAAGGGTTCGAACTCGCCCTTGGTGAGCGGGCCGAGGACGATCCGGCCGTTCTCCCAGACGGCGGCGCGCTGGGTGCCGCTGCCGCCGAAGTACTCGGCCTCGACGCAGGCGATCGGGCCCGCCTTGGACCAGGCGGCCAGCCGGAGTTCGAAGCCGCCCGGGTGCCAGCCGAAGCCGGCCGCCTCGGCGGGCTTCGTCGAGCCGCCGTCGGTCTGGAGGGCGGAGAGCACCGCGGGGGTGACCGGTATCAGGGCCAGCCCCTGCGCCAGCGGCACCACCCGGGCCGCCGAGGTTTCTGCCGCGGCCACCGCCAGCAGCTCGAATGTTCCTATCAGGGCCTGGAGTTCATAGGACATGCCGGTCATCGTGTCCCACCGCACCGACAGTCGGCGCGGAGTTTATGATTCCGTGCCCGGCTGGAGTCCGTAGAGCAGGGTGAAGACCGTCACGTCCACCGCGTCCTCGGCCGTGCTGGGTGCTTCCTCGTTCAGTTCGTCGATGACTGCGGCGAGTTGGGTCCGCAGCCGGATCAGCCGGTCCGGGCTGAGCCGCAGCGTCGAGTGCACGAACAGGCCGGGCGGCCCGACCGATCCGTCCCGGGGCGAGCTGAAGTCCAGCCGCCCGCCGAGGACCTGGGCCCGGAAGTCGCCGCGGACCCGGTCGATGGCGGCCAGGATGGCGTCGTACGCCTCGGAGCGACCCGGGGAGTCGGCGGTGAACATCTCCGGGGCGAGCCGGATCGACTCCTGCGCGGCGGCGTAGCGGCTTTCGACGATGCCGGAGACCAGCCGGGTGCCGGCCACGATGACCAGCCCGGCCTTCTCCAGCTGCTTGATGTGCCGGTAGAGCTTGGTCTGCGGTTCGCCGAGCGCGGCGGCGATCTCCTTGGCGGTGAGCGGGCGTTCCTCGCCGGACTTCAGGGCGCCGAGGATGGCCAGCCGCAACGGGTCGGCCAGCGCCTTGAGCACGGTGACGTCGGCCACCTGGCGTTCCTTGACCCAGGTGGTGGGTTGCTCGCCGCCGTCGGCGGGTTCCAGATCGTGCTCGGCCACGGGCACCACCTTGGCAGATCGGCCGCGCCGCACGCAATCACGCTCTGGTGAGCGCTCACCCTTGCGCAACCAATCATGCTTCCGACATCATTCACGGCAACGTGAATGATGTCGGAAGCGCGAACGGCGGGGTGGGTCATGGCGGGGAACAGAACGGCGGCTGACGAGTCGAGGACGACGGTGAAGGCAGGGAAGACGGCGGAGGCCGGGGCGGCCACGCCGCCCGTCCCGCTGCGACGAAACCTGCGCTTCCAGGCGCTCTGGGCCGGCCAGGCCGCCGCGACGCTCGGCATGCGGATCGGCGACACCGCCTTCCCGCTGCTGGTCCTCGCGCTCACCGGTTCCTCCACCGCAGCCGGGGCCTTCGGGGCCGTACAGATGGTCACGACCCTGCTGCTGGGCGTCCACGGCGGCGTGGTCGCCGACCGCCTCGACCGCCGCCGGGTGCTGATCGCCTCCGACGCCGCCCGACTGCTCGTCACGGCGACCGTCCCGGTGGCCATGGCCTTCGACCGGCTGACCCTGGCCCACCTGCTGCTCGTCGCCGCCGCCGTCGGGGCGACCATCGCGTACAGCGGCCCGATCCGACTGCTGGCGCTGCGCTCGGTGGTGGCGCCGGAGCAGCTGCCGCAGGCGCTCGCTCAGGACGAGGCCCGGATGACCGGGGCCGCGCTGGCCGGTCCGCCGCTGGCCGGCTTCCTGTACGGGCTCGGCAGCGCGGTGCCGTTCCTCGGCACCGCGCTCGCCTCCCTGCTCGCGCTGGTGGCCGCGCTCGTGGTGCGCTTCCCCGGCCGCCCCGCCCCCGCACAACCGAGCGGCGAAGCCGACGCGCGGCCGAGCGGCGAAGCCACCGCACAGCCGAACCGCGAACCGGGCGGCACGGAGCCGGCCCCCAAGTCCGGCGGCGCCCTGGCCGGGTACCGCCTGCTCGCCGCCTCCCCGCTGCTGCGCTCCGCCCTGGCCGTCCTGCTGGTGGTCAACCTCGCCGGGACGGCCCTGATGCTGCCGGTGATGGTGCTGCTGCGGGACGGCGGCACGGGCAGCGCCGGAATCGGCCTGGCGCTGGCCGGCGAGGCGGTCGGGGCGCTGGCCGGAACGGTCCTGGTGTCCCGGCTGCACCGGCTGGCCGGGCCGGGCGTCCTGCTGCTGGTGGTGGCCTGGACCGCCGTGCCGGTGTCGCTGGCGCCGCTGCTGCCGGGCGGGGTGGTCACCGTGTTCGCCGCGCTGTTCGTGGTGGGGATCGGCGTTCCGGCCCTGCGGGTGATGCTGGACCTGCTGGTGTTCCGGCAGGTGCCGGACGAGCTCCGCGGCCGGGTGATCGCGGCGACCATGACGCTGCTGACCGCGGGCATGCCGGCCGGGACGCTCGGCAGCGGCCTGCTGCTGGACCGCCTCTCCCCCGCCGTCGCGCTGACCGCGATCAGCGTCCTGCTCGCGGCCGCCCTGCTGCCCGCGACCGTGAGCCGTACGCTGCGTCGCGCCGTCTGGCCGGCCCCGCAGGATCCGGCGGCCCGCTCCTGACAGTCGCTCACCCGTGCGGGTGCACGCCGCATGCGGCGTCCTCGGCAACCGGGTGAACTGGCCGGGTACGGCCCGCCCCGGGGCCCTTCCCGGGCGGCGTCCGCGCCCGGGGCGCCTCCCGCCCGGACGTCGCGCAGCCGACCGGGGCCGTACCGGAGGAGGACAGATGGGTTCCACGGACGCGCCCTCGCCCGGCCGGGGCGGCCCCGGCGAGGCCGCTGCCCCCGACGGTTCCAGCAGGCCCGGCGACCCGAGCAGCCCTGGTGAGCAGGGAGACCCCAGCGGCCAGGGAGGCCCCGGTGACCGGGGGAGCCCCGGCGGACCGAGGAGCCCCGGCGCCCCGACCACCCGCGAGCGGACCGGCTCGGTGGCCGCCCGGGTGGTCACCGCCCCCCGGATGTCCTGGCTGACGCTCGCCCTGATGACCACGAGTTCGGTGGCCAGCCTGCGCTCCGCCCCGACCATGGCCGTCTACGGCCTGGCCTGCGTCTTCCTCTACCTCGTCCCGGCGCTGGTGTTCCTGCTGCCGACCGCGCTGGTCTCCGCCGAGCTGGCGTCCGGCTGGGAGGGCGGCGTCTACCGCTGGGTCTCGGAGGGCCTGTCGAAGCCGCTGGGCTTCCTCGCCGTCTGGTGCCAGTTCGCGATGACGATCTTCTACTACCCGTCGCTGCTGGCGTACGTGGCGTCGACGATCGCGTACGTCGTGAACCCGGGGCTGGCCAGCAACGGCCCGTACACCGCCGTGGTGATCATGGTGCTGTACTGGACCGGCGTCTGGGTCTCCTCGCGCGGGACGAAGGCCGTGGCCGGCCTGTCCTCGATGGGCCTGGTGATCGGCACGCTGATCCCCGGCACGCTGCTGGTGGTGCTCGGCTTCGTCTTCCTCGGCCAGGGCAACGGCTCCGCCGCGCCAATGGACTCCGCGCACCTGCTGCCGCAGTGGGCCGGCCTGGCCAGCCTGGTGCTGATCGTCAACAACTTCCTCAGCTACTCCGGCATGGAGATGAACGCGGTGCACGTCTCCTCGCTGCGCAATCCGGCGCGGGAGTTCCCGCGCTCGATGTTCACCGCGTCCGCGATGGTGCTGCTGATCTTCATCCTGCCGGCACTGGCGATCAGCTGGGTGGTGCCGTCCAGCGAGCTGAGCCTGACGGCCGGCGTGATGCAGGCCTTCGACGCCTTCTTCCAGTACTTCGACATCGGCTGGCTCACCCCGGTGATCGCGGTGGCGCTGATCTCGGCCTCGCTCGGCGGCATGCTGACCTGGCTGGCCGGACCGTCCAAGGGCCTGTTGATGATCTCCCGGCAGGAGGGCTACCTGCCGCCGTTCCTGCAGAAGCTGAACCGGGAGGGCGTCCAGCAGAACCTGCTGGTCGCCCAGGGTGTGGTCACCACGGCGATCGCCCTGCTGTACGCGCTGATCCCGAACGTCTCCAGCGCGTACTGGATCTTCTCGGTGATCACCACGCAGGTGTACCTGATCGTCTACCTGCTGATGTTCACCGCCGCGATCCGGCTGCGCCGCACCCGGCCGGACCACCCGCGCGGCTACCGGGCCCCGGCGCTGGTGCCGATCTGCGTGGTCGGGCTGCTCGCCTCGGCGTGCGCGATGGCGATCGGCTTCGTACCGTCCTCGCAGTTCGGCAGCGGCAGCGTCTGGACGTACATCGGGATCGTCGGCGGCGGTCTGCTGGTCCTCGGCCTGCTGGTCCCGTACCTGTTCCTGCGGCTGCGCAAGCCCGGCTGGCGCTCCCCGGAGGCGGCGGCGGAGCTGGCCGCGCAGGAGTCGGCCGAGCTGCGCGGCGCCGCGGGCGGTGCGGCATGACCACGAGCCTGATGGCCTCCCGGCACCGCTGGATCTACCTCGGGGCGATCGGGCTGCTGGTCGCGATGCTGATCACCGGCCTGCTCTCGTTCACCCGGCTGCACGCCACCGACCAGGCCGACCGCAAGGCCGGGCAGCTCGCCCGGGCACTGGGTTCGGCCGGCTATCGGGTGCCCGCGCGGGACCAGATCGTGCACACCCTGGGCGAGGACGGCGGCGCCGTCTGCGCGAACCCGTCGAACGCGCTGACCCAGGCGCAGTGGACGTCCGGCATGTCCAACGGCGCCGACGGGCCGGGCCAACGGCCGGTGCTGTCCGACCGCGACGCGGTGCGGGCCGAGGCGATCGTGCTCTCGGTGTACTGCCCGGGCAGGCTCGCCGAGGTCCAGGACAAGATCGACGACCTCAACTTGCAGGACACCGTCCGCAAGTAGCCCGCCCGGCTTTCGAGGAGGACCCGACCGTGCCTCGACCCTTCACCACCGAGGACTACACCCCGCACGAGCTGGGCTTCGTCTCATGACGGGGCCGTCACCCCGCTGCTCCGCCGTCAGAACGGCAGCCCGGCTGTGCGATTTTCTTACGAGGCGGTCATGGTTCACCCAGCGTCCTCCAAGTTTGCGTTGGTAGTTTCGGTGAGCATGACCAAGCTGCTCAGCCCGGCCCCGCCCACCCCGGCGCGGGCCGGGCGACTGCGACCCCTGACCGCCCGCCCCCGTCGTACCGGCCTGTCGAGACTCCGGCTGCTGGCCTGGCCGGTCTACCTGACCGCGCTCGTCTGGTTCCTACGCACCCAGGGTATGGCCTTCGCCAACGACGTGGTGTTCCTGTGGCTGATCGGTGCCCTGCTGACGGCGGCCGTGCACAGCGGGCACGGCCGCCGCGGCTTCCTGCTGGTGCTGCGCGACTGGGTGCCGGTGATGGCCGCGGTCTGGACGTACTCGCTGCTGCGCGGCTACGGCGCGCACACCCCGTGGGCCCCGCACTGGCTGCCGCAACTGCGCGCCGACGAGGTGCTCGGCTTCGGCGAGACCTGGACCGTCCGGCTCCAGCACGCGCTGTGGACGCCCGGCTCGCCGCACTGGTACGACTACGCGGCGACCGTCGTCTACCTCTCGCACTTCTTCCTGGTCTTCGTCCTGCTCGCGGTGCTCTGGCGGCGTCGGCACGACCGGTTCCGCCAACTGCTCGCCTGCTACCTGCTGCTCACCTTCGCCGGCTTCGCCACGTACCTGCTCTACCCGGCCGACCCGCCGTGGCTGGTCGCCCAGGAGGGCCACCTGCCGGGGCTCACCCGGGTCGTGTGGGACGTGATCTCCACGAGCGGGCTGCCGCAGGCCAACTCGCTGGTCGAGAACGGCAGCCAGTTCGCCAACGACGTCGCCGCGATGCCCTCGCTGCACTCCGCCTACCCGGCGATGCTGCTGTTCTTCTTCTGGCCGACGGCCCGCCCCTGGCTGCGGGCGCTGCTGGTCGCGTATCCGCTCGCGATGGCGTTCACCCTGGTGTACGGCGCCGAGCACTTCATCGTGGACATCTTCGCGGGCTGGGCGTACGCGGCGGTGGTGGTGTTGGGCCTGCGCCGGCTGCGGAACCGGCGTACCCGGCTCATCAGGGAGCGGGCAGACTTGGCCGGGTGCCGAACCAGCCCCTCCCTCCCGTGAAGCCCACCGCCGAACAGCTCCAGGCGGCCAAGGACACCACCATCCCGGACGTCACCGGGCCCGGACTGCGGGTGCTGTTCTGCGGCATCAACCCGGGCCTGTGGTCCGGCGCCACCGGGCACCACTTCGCCCGCCCCGGCAACCGCTTCTGGCCCGCCCTGCACCGCTCCGGCTTCACCGCGCGCCAGTTCCGCCCGGACGAGCAGGGCGAACTGCCCGCGCTCGGCCTGGGCATCACCAACGTCGCCCCGCGCACCACCGCCAAGGCCGACGAACTGACCGCCGAGGAACTGCGCGAGGGCGGCGCCGCACTCACCGAGCGCGTGCTGCGGCTGCGCCCGCGCGTCCTGGCCGTGCTCGGCATCGGCGCCTACCGGACGGCCTTCGGGCAGCGGCGGGCCGCGATCGGCCGCCAGCCGGAGGGCATCGGCGACACCGCGGTGTGGGTGCTGCCCAACCCGAGCGGGCTCAACGCGCACTACACGCTGGACGCGCTGGCCGCCGAGTTCCGCCGGCTCCGGGGCACCCTGGACGGCTGACGACTGACGGCTGACGGCTGACAGCTGAGGGCTGACGGCTGAGGGCTGACGGCCGTCGGATCCAGTGGCACGACCCGGTCACTCCGGCAGCACGGCCAGCTCCAGGGCGGCCAGCCGGGCCGGGTCGGCGACCACCTCGTAACCGGCCACCAGGCCGTCCGCCACCGCCACCCGCAGCACCAGCCGCAACCGCCCGCCCGGGGCGATCACGATCCCCGGCACCCCGTCCACCAGCGCCACCGCGCCGAACCGGGCCCGCCGGCCGAACACCGTCGTCTCCCGGGCCACCGTCTCCGCGCCCCGGGCCACCAGGGAACGCCCGGCCGGCAGCGCGGCCGGATCGGCCCGGCGCACCACGTCCGGCGCCAGCACCGCCAGCAGCGCGGCCAGGTCCCCGCCCCGGGCGGCGGACAGGAACGTCTCCACCACCCGCCGGTGCCCGGCCAGCCGCTCCGGCGGCAGCGCGGCCGCCCCGCGCACCCGCTGCCGGGCCCGGCTGGCCAGCTTCTTGGCGGCCACCGGGCTCCGGCCGACGATCGGCGCGATCTGCTCGAACGGCACCGCGAAGCCGTCGTGCAGCACGAAGGCGACCCGCTCGGCCGGCCCCAGCCGATCCAGCACGACCAGCAGCGCCCGGCCCACCGAGTCGACCAGCAGCGCCTCCCGCTCCGGATCCGCTCCCTCGGCCCCCGCGCCGGCCCCCGCGCCGGCCGCCAGGGCAGGCAGGCCGTCCGGCAGCGCGTCACCGGCCGGCTCCTCACGGCGCACCGCGCGGGCCCGCAGCACGTCCAGGCAGATCCGCGACACCACCGTGGTCAGCCAGCCCGGCAGGTTGTCCACCTCGTCCGGGCCGGCCCGGTCCAGCCGCAGCCACGCCTCCTGGACGGCCTCCTCCGCCTCCCCCGTCGACCCGAGCATCCGCTGGGCGACCGCCCGCAGCCGCCCCCGCTCGGCCTCGAACCGCGCCGCCAGCACCTCGTCCCGGTCCATCGGTCACCTTTCCTCGGCCCCGCCCGTCACACCGATGACGATCCACCCAGCACCGAAGTGACGGGAGAACGCTGTGACCACCACCACCCTGCTGCACCTGGACTCCAGCATCAGCCTCGGCGACTCGGTCAGCCGCGCGCTGACCGCCCGGTTCGCCGCCGCCTGGCGCGCCCGGCACGGCACCGCCGGCCGGTACGTCTACCGGGACCTCGCCGCCGAACCGGTCGCCGCGATCGGCGCCGGGTACGCCCTGCTCGGCCGCCGCGTCGAACGCAAGGGGACCATCCCGGTCTCCGACATCGCCGCCCTCGCCGAAGGCCCGGACGAGGAACACGAGTGGTCCCTCACCCACCCGCTGGTCGACCGGCTGCTCGCCGCCGACACCGTGCTGCTCGGCGTGCCGATGTACAACCTCACCGTCCCGGCCGTGTTCAAGGCGTGGATCGACCGGATCAGCTTCCCCGGCGTCTACACCGACCCGGCCACCGGCGAGAGCCTGCTGCGCCGCACCCGGGTCGTCGTCGCGGCCGCCCGCGGCGGCGGCTACGGCCCCGGCACCCCGCGCGAGGCCTTCGACTTCCAGACCCCGTACCTGCGGGCCTACTTCGCCAGGCTCGGCGTCCCGGCCGAGCACCTGCACATCGTCCCGGCCGAACTCACCCGCGCCGACGACATCCCCGCCCTGGCCGGGCTGCAGCCGCTCGCCGCGAAGTCCCTGGCCGACGCCGAGGCCGCCCTGGACGCGCTCGCCACCGCCTGATCTGCCTGATCCACCTGGTCTACAGCGGGGTGACGGCCTTCAGCACCACCAGCAGGGCCACGGCGGCGTTGAGCGCGCACAGCGCCGACGCCGCCGTACCGGCCGCGGCGACCATCGCGGCCAGGCCCGCCCGGGTCTTCGCCGGGGGCCAGTTGCGGGACGTCGGCACCGGGCCGAGCAGTGCGGCGACCCGGCGCGGCACCGGGCCGGGCGCGGGTGCCGGGGCGGCGAAGGCCGCGAAGCCGGGCGCCGGCGCCGCGTGCGACACCAGGGCCGCCCGGGCCACCGCCCGCGCGGTGATCCGGCGGTCCCCCACCTCCTGGGCCGACTCCTCGTCCGCCCAGCGCTCCGCGCTGAACGCCACCGCGTACTGCAGCGGCCGCAGGAACGGGTTGACGCAGGCGGCCAGTTGGGTGGTCAGCAGGTACCGGTGGTGGCGGTGGCGCAGGTGCGCCCGCTCGTGCGCGAGCAGCGCCTCGCGCTCGTCCTCGGGCAGCCCGGCCAGCATCCCGGTGGAGACCACCACCCGCCCCGGCGAACCGGGCAGCGCGTACGCGTACGGGCTGCGGTCCGGCAGCACCGCGAGGTCGCCGGCCGACTCCGGCCCCGCCGGCAGCCCGGTCAGTGCCCGCCGGGCCCGGGAGCGCACCCGCAGGTGCCGGCCGACCGTCCGGGCACAGGCCGCGGCCACCATGACCAGCAGCCACATCGCGGCCGTCCCGAACGTCTCGTGGTACGGCAGCGCGGCCCGCACCTCCGGGTCGGACCAACTGTCCGGCAGCGGGTTGCCGGGGATCTGCGCGGTGCCCACCACGCCGATCAGGCCGAGGCAGAGCACACTGCACACCGCCATCACCGCGCTGATCACGGTCATCAACCGGGCCGCACCGCGCGGGTGCAGGTGCTGCTCGGTGAGACGCGCGATCGGCACCGCGGTCAGCGGCAGGATGAGCGGGAGGAAGACGAAGAAGCCCACGGGTCAGCTCTCACGGTCGGCCGCTGCCGGATCGACGGACGCGGCGTCCAGCAGCGCCCGCAGCAGGTCCTCGTCGTGCGGGAGCAGCGCGCTCACGAAGCTGGCCAGGACGGCGTCCCGGTCCGCTTCTCCGTCGAGCATCCGGCGCATCCGCAGGGCCGCCAGCCCGGCCGCGTCGGAGGAGGCCTGCCACAGGTAGGAGCGGCCCGAACGGGACCGCGAGACGGCGCTCTTGGCATGTAGCCGGGACAGGATGGTCATCACGGTGGTGTACGCCAGGTCGCCCTCCAGGCGCTCCTGGACCCACCCCGCGGTGGCCGGGCCGGGCGCCTGCTGGAGCACAGCGAGCACCTGTGCCTCCAACTCGCCCTGGCCGCGCCGTCTGACGGGCGCTTCCGCGGCCGCCGAGGCGTGCCTCTCGTCTGCCATGACGGCCCACTCCCTCCGGATGTCGCGCCCCGTAGCCGGCGGGGCACGCGTTCATCCTAACGAGCGCGGGCCCGGCGCGAACCGGTTCGCGCAGGGATTCCCGCCTCCACCGCCCTCGACGCGTCGCCCGAACGGCCCCGGCCCGGTTGCCCGGCGCCCCGGCCCGGCGGACGGTCGAAGTCCGTACGGTCCGCCCGTAGGCCTGTTCGGCCCCTGGAGGAGTCCATGAGCAGCCCGTCGCCCGACCCCGCGCAGCCGGAGCAGCCCTCTCACACCGGCCCCGAGCCCGGGCAGCCCCCGCGCACCGACCCCGAGCAGCCCGGGCGGACCTGGTACACCGGCCCCAGCACGCCGCCGCCGGGCAACGAGTTCCGCGACTGGGCGCCCGGCCTGGTGATGTTCGCCGGTGTGCTGATGCTGATCAACGGCATCATGGAGGCCCTCCGGGGCATCATGGCGGTCTCCAACGACGACCTCTTCGTCCACACCCCCCGCTACGTCTTCCGGTTCGACCTCACCGGCTGGGGCTGGGTCCACATCGTCGTCGGCGTGCTGGTCGCGGTGACCGGCGCGTTCTTGCTCAAGGGCGCCTCCTGGGCCCGCTACGCCGGTATCTTCTTCACCTCGCTGAGCGCCCTCGACAGCTTCCTGGTCCTGCCGTACTTCCCGCTCTGGTCGCTCGTGGTGATCGCGCTGGACGTCTTCATCATCTGCGCGCTCTGCGTCTACCGCCCCCAGGAGGGCACCACGCTCTGACGGCCCGGCGGTCCGCGCGCCCGGACCCGTCTCAGGTCCGGGCCCGCCTCAGGTCCGGACGCACCTCGGGCCCGGGCCCGCCTCAGGTCCGGGCCCGCTGGGTGACCGCGATGCAGACCAGCACCACCACCGCCGTGACGGGTGCGGCCGCCGGCAGGTCCTCGCCCAGCAGCAGCACCGACCAGACCAGCGTCAACAGCGGCTGCGCGAGCTGCAGTTGGCTGGCCCGCGGCACCCCGATCTCCGCCATCCCCCGGTACCAGAGCACGAACCCGCCGAACTGCGACACCGCCGCCGTGTACGCCAGCCCGGTCAGCGCCTTCGCCCCGAGGTGGACCGGCTCGGCGGGCAGCGCGAGGGCCGCGGTCAGCAGCGTCACCGGCAGCGCGGCCACCACCGCCCAGGCGATCACCTGGGCTCCCGGCAGGTCCCGGGAGAGCCGCCCGCCCTCCGCGTACCCGGCCGCGCAGATCGCCACCCCGACGAACAGGAGCAGGTCCGCGACGGTCGGCCGACCGTGGCTCTGCAGCAGGGTGAAGCCGAGGACGGCCGCCGCCCCCGCCACCGCCGCCGCCCAGAACGCCCGGGACGGCCGACGGCCGGTGCGCAGCGCCGCGCACACCGCGGTGGCCAGCGGCAGGACACCGATGACGACGGCCGAGTGGGCCGTCGAGGAGGTCCGCAGGGCGAGCGTGGTCAGCAGCGGGAAGCCCAGCACGCAGCCGCCCGACACCACCAGCAGGGCGGGCCAGTGCCGCCGCTTCGGCAGCGGGGCGCCGACGGCCACCAGGTAGAGCGCGGCCAGCACTCCCGCCAGGGCGCCGCGCAGCCCGGTCGCGGTCCACGGGCCGAAGCCCTCCAGGGCCCACGCGGTCGCGGGGAAGCTGAGGGAGAAGGAGGCCACCCCGAGGGCGGCCAGGGCGGTGCCGGAGGCGGGGCTTCGCGGTGCTACCGCCGACGGGCGGGTAGCGCTATCTTGTGCCGTCATGAACGAGCGTAGCAGTGTGACCGAACTCGCTGACAGCCTGCGGCGGGAGGTCGAGCGCTACCCGGAGGGGCGAAAGCTGCCCTCCAGCCGGGTGCTGGTGGAGCGCCATCAGGTCAGCCCGGTGACGGTCTCCCGGGCCATCGCGGTCCTCGCGGCCGAGGGCCTGGTGGTCTCCCGGCCGGGCGCCGGGGTGTTCCGGGCGGCGGCCTTCGCCGGGCGCCCGGCCGGCACCGCCGCGCCCGCCGCCCGTCCCGGCGACCTCTCCTGGCAGGAGGTCGCGCTCAGCGCCGACTCCGACCCCCGCGACCTGCTGGCCGCCCCGGTGTTCGCCACCCTCCGCGTGCCCCCGCCCGACGTCATCGACCTCAACAGCGGCTACCCGCACGCCTCGCTGCTGCCCGAACGCCTGCTGGCCACCGCCCTCGCCCGGGCCGGCCGGCGCCCGGGCGCCTGGAACCGGCCGCCCACCGACGGCCTCACCGAACTGCGCGGCTGGTTCGCCCGCGACATCGGCGGCACCGGCGGGCCGATCGGCGCCGGGGACGTCCTGATCACCTCCGGCGGCCAGGGCGGGCTCACCGTGGCCATGCGCTCGCTCGCCGCGCCCGGCGCGCCCGTCCTGGTGGAGTCGCCGACCTACTCGGGCATCCTGGCGGTCGTCCGCGCGGCCGGGCTGCGGCCCGTCCCCGTCCCGGTCGACGCCGACGGCGTGCGCACCGACCTGCTGGCCGACGCCTTCGAGGCCACCCGGGCGCGGGTCTTCGTCTGCCAGCCGCTGTTCCAGAACCCGACCGGCGCGGTGCTCTCACCCACCCGGCGCTCCGAGGTGCTGCGGATCGCCCGGGCGGCCGGCGCGTTCGTCGTCGAGGACGACTTCGCCCGCCTGCTCGTCCACGCGGACGCCCCCGCGCTGCCGCGCCCGCTCGCCGCCGACGACCAGGACGGGGTCGTGGTGCACCTGCGGTCGCTGACCAAGGCCGCCTCGCCCAACCTGCGGGTCGGCGCGCTCACCGCGCGCGGCCCGGCCCTGGCCCGGCTCCGGGCCACCCAGGTGGTGGACAGCTTCTTCGTGCCCCGGCCGCTCCAGGAGGCGACGCTGGAGCTGGTCGCCGACCCCGGCTGGGCCCGCCACCTGCGCGCCCTCGGGGCGGAACTGCGGACCCGCCGCACCGCCACCGTCGCCGCCCTGCACCGCGAACTCCCCGGCCTGCTCGGCGTCTACCGGCCCGGCGGCTACCACCTGTGGCTACGGCTCCCGGACGGCGTCGACGACGCCGCCCTCACCGCCGCCGCCCTGCGCGCCGGCGTCCAGGTCACCCCCGGCCGCCCGTACCACGCCGCCGAACCCCCGGCCCCGCACCTGCGCCTCAGCTACGCCGCCGCCGAGAGCTCCGCGCACGCCGTCGAGGGGATCCACCGCCTCCGCCGGGCCTACGAGGACCTGCCGGCCTGACCTCCGACCCCGCGCGGAGCAGGTCTCAGCGCCCGTAACAGGCCTCAGCGCCTGTAGCAGGCCTCAGCGCCCGTAGCCCGCCATCCGCTCCAGCCGGGCGATGCGCTCCGCCATCGGCGGGTGGGTGGAGAAGAGCCGGGCGCCGGCCTCGCCGGGGCGGAAGGGGCTGGCGATCATCATGTGGCTGGCGGTCTGGATCTGCGGCTCCGGCGGGAGGGGCAGCCGGCGGGTGCCGGCGTCGAGCTTGCGCAGGGCGCCGGCCAGGGCGAGCGGGTCGCCGGTGATCCGGGCGCCGTCGGCATCGGCCTGGTACTCGCGGGAGCGGCTGACGGCCAGCTGGATGAGCCCGGCCGCCAGCGGGCCGAGGATCATGATGGCGAGCATGCCGAAGAGGCCGGGCCCGTCGTCGTCGTCGCTGCGGCCGAAGGGGATCAGCCAGGCGAAGTTCACCAGGAACATCACCACCGAGGCGAGCGCCCCGGCGACCGAGGAGATCAGGATGTCCCGGTTGTAGACGTGGCTCAGCTCGTGCCCGAGCACGCCCCGCAGCTCGCGTTCGTCCAGCAGCTGCAGGATGCCGTCGGTGCAGCAGACGGCCGCGTTGCGCGGGTTGCGGCCGGTGGCGAAGGCGTTCGGCGCGGGGGTCGGGGAGATGTAGAGGCGCGGCATCGGCTGGCGGGCCGCAGTGGAGAGCTCGCGGACGATCCGGTAGAGCCGTGGCGCCTCGATCTCGCTGACCGGCCGGGCCCGCATGGCCCGCAGCGCGAGCTTGTCACTGTTCCAGTAGGCGTAGGCGTTGGTGCCGAGGGCGACCAGCAGGGCGATCACCAAGCCGGTTCGGCCGAAGAATCCGCCGATCACCAAGATGAGCGCCGAGAGGCCGCCGAGCAGGACGGCGGTCCTCAGTCCGTTGTGCCGGCGGTGCACGTCAGGCCCTCCAATGGTGCGGTGGGGAAGCCCTTTCTGCCTCGTCCCTCTTGCCCGGTCAACGGGTGGGGGCACGGGCCTTGTTCCCTTGTGACCGGCGTGACACCGCCGCGGCACCCCGCCGGGCCGGGCCGCGACGGCCGGCCGGGCGGGTGCGCGCTCAGAACAGGCTTCCGCCGACGACCTGGAGGACCAGCTGCGGGGCGAAGGAGAGGACCACGGCCACCGAGGCGGTGAGCCCCAGCGTGGCGGTCAGGGTGGCCGGCAGCCGGCCTTCGGCCCCGGCCTCGCCGACCGGTGCGGCGTCCGGTGCGGCACCCTCTTCGACACCCGGCGCCGGGGCGAACAGCCGGGTCGTCCAGAGCAGGTAGTAGTACAGCGCGACGACCACGTTGACGGCCATCACGACGGCCAGCCAGCCCAGCCCCGCGTCGACGGCCGCGCGGAACACCACGACCTTGCCGAACAGGCCGATCACGCCCGGGGGCAGCCCGGCCAGGCAGAGCAGGAAGAAGGCGAGCGCGAGGGCCGTCCAGCGGCGCCGGGCGAACAGGCCGCGGAAGTCGTCCACGCTGGTCCCGGCCCGGCGGCCGACCGCCGCGACCACGCCGAACGCGCCGAGGTTCACCACGCCGTAGATCAGCGCGTACGCGGCGGTGGCGCCGAGCGGGTCGACCCCGGTGGGCGCGTAGCCGGCGGCGGCGAGCGGCACCAGCAGGTAGCCGGCCTGGCCGACGGACGACCAGGCGAGCAGCCGCACCGCGCTGTAGCGGGTGTCGAAGCGCTGGCGCAGCGCGCCGACGTTGCCCACCGTCATGGTGACGGCGGCCAGCACGGCGAGCGCCAGGCCCCAGGTGTGCGCGTACGGGCGGAAGGCGATGGTGGTGGCGAGCGCGAGGCCGGACAGGCCGGCCGCCTTGCCGACCACCGAGAGGTAGCCGGCCACCGGCAGCGGGGCGCCGATGTAGGTGTCGGGCACCCAGAAGTGGAACGGGACGGCGGCGACCTTGAAGGCGAAACCGACCAGGGTCAGCACGGCGCCCGCCTCGGCCAGCGGCTTGAGCTGCCCGGGGGCGTGTTCCAGGCCCTGGGCGACGGCGCCGAGGTGCAGGCTGCCGCTGGCGGCGTAGACGAAGCCGACGCCGAGCAGCATCACGGCCGTGGCGGTGACGGAGGAGATGAAGAACTTGAGCGCGGCTTCGGCGCCCCGGCCGTCCCGGCGCAGCGCGACCAGCGCGAAGGCGGGCAGCGAGGCGACCTCCAGCGCGATCACCATGGTGGCGAGGTCGCGGGAGGCGGGCAGCAGCGCGGCGCCGGTGGCGCTGGAGAGCAGCAGGAACCAGTACTCGCCGCCGGGCAGCTTCTCCTCCTCGACGGTGTGCGCCGAGAGCAGGGCGGCGATCAGCGCGCCGCCGAGGGCGAGCAGCTGGAACACCAGGGCGAAGTGGTCGGCGACGTACGAGCAGCCCGCATTGTCAGACCCCCCTGCTACGTTCTGCACACAGAAGGTCGCCCGGGGTGATCCCCCGGTGAGGGGGAGGAGTGCGATGAGGGCGAGGGCGAGTCCGGCCGCGGCGAGGCGGCCGAGCCACTTCCGGTGCCGCTCGGGCAGGAACAGGTCGGTGAGCAGGACGGCGAGGGCGGCCACCGCGGCGATCAGCGGGGGCGCGATCGCCACCCAGTCCACGGACTGGATCAGGCTGCCCGGGTTGGCTACGGCGAGGGAGGTCACAGTGTGCTGCCCCGTGGAGTGAGGTCCGAGTGCGGCGATCTGGGCTCCGAGCACGGTCAGCCACCCCCGAGGAGGTGCTTGACGGCGGGGTCGGAGAGGCCGAGCAGGAGCGCGGGCCAGAGGCCGGCGAGCAGGGTGAGGGCGGCCAGCGGCGTCCAGCTGACGGCCTCGTACGGGCGCAGGTCGGCGACCTGGTCCACCGGGGCGGGCTGCTGGGGGTCGCCCATGCAGACGCGCTTGACCACGATCAGCAGGTAGGCGGCGGTGAGGAGGGTGCCGAGACCGGCCAGGACCATGTAGGTGACGAACGCGGGGCGCGACAGGCCGTCGGCCGGGTCGAACGCGCCGAACATGGCGAGCAGCTCGCCCCAGAAGCCGGCCAGGCCGGGCAGGCCGAGGCTGGCCACGGCGGCGAAGGCGAGCAGCGCGCCGATCCGCGGGGCGCGGCCGTACAGGGCGGCGCCGGTGGCGCCGGAGAGGGTGTCGAGGTCCGCCGTGCCGTAGCGGTCCTTGAGGGCTCCGACGAGGAAGAACAGCAGACCGGTGATCAGACCGTGGGCGATGTTGGCGAACAGCGCGCCGTTGACGCCCACCGGGGTGAGGGAGGCGATGCCCAGCAGCACGAAGCCCATGTGGCCGACGGAGGAGTACGCGATCAGGCGCTTGAGGTCGCCCTTGGCGCCGGGGCGGGCCAGCGCCAGACAGGCCAGTGATCCGTAGACGATGCCGACGGCGGCGAACGCGCCCAGGTAGGGGGCGAGCGTCGCGGTGCCGTCGGGCACGACCGGGAGGAGGACGCGGACCAGACCGTACGTGCCCATCTTCAGCAGCACGCCGGCGAGCAGCACCGAGCCGACCGTCGGAGCGGCGGTGTGCGCGTCCGGGAGCCAGCTGTGCAGCGGCCAGGCGGGGGCCTTGACCGCGAGCCCGACCATGATCGCCAGGGCGGCGATCACCTGGGTGGTGTGGCTCAGGCCGTTGCCGTGCGCGGCGGCCAGGGCCTGCATGTCGAAGGTGCCGGCCTTGCTGCCGATCAGCAGGAAGCCGAGCAGCATCACGGCCGAGCCGAGCAGCGTGTACAGGATGAACCGGTTGGCGGCCGGGGCCTTCGCCCCGCTCCCCCAGCGGGCGATCAGGAAGTACATCGGGATCAGCACGATCTCGAAGGCCAGGAAGAAGAGCAGGAGGTCCAGCACCGCGAAGGTGGCGAGCATGCCGACTTCGAGGAGGAGGAACAGCCCGACGAAGGCCTTCGCCGACGGCACGCCATCCCCGCCCGGCAGCCGCTTCTCCGAGTACAGCGCGCAGAGGAAGGTGAGCAGTGCGGTCAGCACGATCAGCGGCAGCGAGATGCCGTCCACGCCGAGGTGGAGGCGCACGTTGAGGGCCGGGATCCAGGACACGTCGGTGGTGGCCTGCATCCGGGCGGGCTCGTCGTGGTCGAAACCGGCCGCCAGGGCGATGGTGAGCAGCAGCACCGCGCCGGTGACGACACTGTTCAGCCGCAGCGCCCGCCGGTCGGCGGCGGCCGGCTCCCGGCCGAACACCGGCGCCAGGGTGAGCGCGGCGCCGAGCAGCGGCAGCACCAGGAGGGCGATGAGGACTGCGTTCATCGGGGGCTCCTACGGGCGGCGGTCGGAATCGGGAGAACCGGGGAGAGGGGGTACGGCATCCGCTACACCGCCACCAGGACGGCCAGCAGGACGACGCCGGCGAGCAGCGCGCTGAGGTAGGTCTGCGCGTTGCCGGTCTGCGCGAGCCGGACGGCCCGGCCGAGCAGGTTGGCGCCGGCCCCGCTGCCACGCACGTAGGTCTCGACGACCTCGCGGTCGAGGAAGCGGACCAGCCGGGCGGCGGCGGTCACCGGGCGGACGAACAGCGCGTGGTACAGCCGGTCGACGCCGAAGCCGTGCCGGGCCGGGCCGAACAGCGGGCCGAGCAGGGTGCGCCCGGGGTCGGCGACGATCACCTCGGCGGCCGGGGCTCCGGCCTGCTCGGGCACCCGGCCGGCGTCGGCCGGGGCCGGGCGGCCGGTGGCCAGCCGCGCGGTCGCCGAGCGCCAGGCGCCGTACGCCGCGAGCACGCCGACCACGGCGAGCCCGGTGCCGATGACGGCGGTGACGGCCGAGGGGCGCAGCGAGCCGCCGTCCAGCAGCGCGGGCAGCCAGTCCGAGCGCAGGCCGGCGACGCCGAAGCCCATGGTCGGGATCGCCAGCACCCAGAGCGGCCAGCGCATCGCGGGCGGCTCGGCGGTGGCCGGGTCGGCCTCGTCGAGCTCGGGCGAGTACGGCGCGCCCGCCTCGTGCCCGGCCGCAGACGCCACGGCCTGCGGCACTGCGGCCTGAGACGCCCCGGCCTGCGACGCCCCGGCGGCCTGCGCCCCGCCAGCCTGCGGGCTGTGGAAGCTGACCAGGAAGAGCCGGGTCGCGTACGCGGCGGTGAGCAGCGCGGTGAGTCCGGCGGAGATCAGCACGATCCACCCGGCGGCCTCCGGCACGGCCGAGGCCGGGCCGAGCCCGTTGGTGAGCGCCTCGCCGTTGGCGGCGTGCTCGGCGGCGGTCAGCACCGCCTCCTTGCTGAAGAAGCCGGAGAACGGCGGCAGCCCGACCAGGGCGACGAGCGCGATGCCCATCGTCCAGTAGGCGTCCGGGACGCGCTTGCGCAGCCCGGGGATCCGGGACATCGCGGAGATCGAGTTGGTGTGCGCGGCGTGGATCACCACACCGGCGGCCAGGAACAGCAGCGCCTTGAAGGCGCCGTGGCTGACCAGGTGGAAGACGGAGGCCTCGCGGTCGCCGGTGGCCAGCGCCCCGGCCATGTAGCCGAGCTGGCCGACGGTGGAGTAGGCGAGCACCCGTTTGAGGTCGTCCTGGGCGAGCGCGCAGAGCGCCGAGCCGATCATCGTCACGGCGGCCATCACGGCCAGCACGACCAGCGCCGCGCCCGACAGCAGGAACACCGGCAGCAGCCGGGCGACCAGGTAGATGCCGGCCGCGACCATGGTGGCGGCGTGGATCAGCGCGGAGACCGGCGTCGGGCCGGCCATGGCGTCCGGGAGCCAGGTGTGCAGCGGGAACTGCGCGCTCTTGCCGGCCACCCCGGCGAGCAGCAGCAGGGCGATCAGCGTCGGGTGGCCGAGCCGCCCGTCGGTCGCGGCGGCCAGCACGTCGGGGATCCGGAAGCTGCCGGCGTCCGCACCGAGCAGGAAGATCCCGAACAGGAACGGCACGTCGCCGAGCTTGGTGACCAGGAAGGCCTTCAGCGAGGCCGAGCGGGCGTCCTCGGTCTCCCAGTGGTGGCCGATCAGGAAGTACGAGCAGATGCCCATGACCTCCCAGCCGACCAGCAGCACGATCAGGTCGCCCGAGTAGACCACCAGGAACATCGCCGCGGTGAACAGCGAGACCAGCGCGGCGTACGACGGGTAGCGCGGGTCCTTCCTGAGGTACGCGGTCGAGTAGACCTGCACGCAGGTGGCGACCAGGCCGACCAGCACGGAGATCAGCGAGCTGAAGCCGTCCAGGTGGAGGGCGAGCGCGATGTCCGGGCCGCCGGTCGGAGTGAGCCGGGTGGCGGCGTCCAGCGCCTGGCCGGTGCCGAGCTGGAGGGCGACGACCAGGGCGAGCACGGCCGAGACGGCGACCGGCACGATGGCCAGCGGCCGGGCCAGGCCGGGCGCCTTCTTGCCGACGGCCAGGGTCGCGGCGGCCCCGAGTGCGGGCAGCGCGGGGACGAGGGCGGGCAGGGCGAGGTTCATGCGGCGGCCTGGCCCTTCAGCGCCTCGGCTCCGGCCGGCGTCTCCTCGGCGAGCGGCTCCGCCGGATCGCCGAGCGCGGTGGCCCGGTCGATGTCCGCGGTGCCCCGGGCCCGGAACAGCAGCAGGACGATGGCGAGCCCCAGCCCGATCTCGGCGGCGGCGACGGTGATGGTGAACAGGGTGAGCGCCTGACCGGCGTGCAGCGAGTCGCGCAGCCAGGTGTCGAAGGCGACCAGGTTGAGGTTGACGGCGTTGAGCATCAGCTCGACGGACATCAGGACCAGGACGGCGTTGCGCCGGGCGAGCACGCCGTACACGCCGACGCTGAACAGCAGCGCGGCGAGGACGACGGGGTAGGCGAGGTGCATCAGCTCTCCTCCGACGCGGACGGCGCGGACGGCGCGGACGGCGCAGCGGGCGCAGCCTCTGCGGCCTCAGGGGCCGCCGGGTTCTCCGGCGCAGGCCGGGGCACGGTGGCGGCGACGGTCCCGTTCGAGCCCACCGGCCGGCCGGCCCGCAGCCGGCCCGCCCGGGGCGGCGGCACCCGCCGCGTCGAGCCGCGCGACAGCACGATCGCGCCGACCAGCGCCGCCAGCAGCAGCACGGAGAGGGCCTCGAAGGGCAGCACCCAGTGGCGGAACAGGCTCGCCCCGATGACGGCGGCCGAGCCGCCCCCCGCGCCGAGGTCGATCCAGGAGGTCCGGAAGGCGTCGACGACCAGCGTCACCAGCGTCCCGGCCGAGGCGAGCGCCACGCCCAGGGCCACCCAGCGGTTCTTGGAGTCGGCGTCCGGGGAGCGCCCGATCGGCGCCTTGGTGAGCATCAGCCCGAACAGCACCAGGACGATCACCGAGCCGAGGTAGATCAGCACCTGCACCCAGGCGATGAACTCGGCGGTGAGCAGCAGGAACTCCACCGCCAGCCCGCCCAGCGCGACCACCAGCCAGAGCGCGGCGTGCACCAGTTGCTTGGTGCTGACGGCGACCACGGCCGAGCCGAGCACGGCGATGCCGACCAGCAGGAAGACGATCTCCACCCCGGTCGGGGACAGGAACGAACGGGCGGCCGGCTCCAGCGAGCCGGTCGCCGCGAGCAGGGTGGCGGCGCTCACTGGGCCTCCCCCTCATCCGAGGCCGCCGAGGCAGCCGCTGCGGCCGCTGCGGCGGCGGCCAGCTTGTCCGCCGCCTTGCGCGCGGTGGTGATCTCCTTGGGCTCCTCGGCCGCCGGGTCCAGCGCCGGCGGCGCCGGGACGGTCCACATCCACTCGCGGAGCTTGTCCCGCTCGTGGGTCAGCTCCAGGATGTCGGTCTCGGCGTACTCGAACTCGGGCGACCAGAACAGCGCGTCGAAGGGGCACACCTCGATGCAGATCCCGCAGTACATGCAGAGCGAGAAGTCGATGGCGAACCGGTCCAGCACGTTGCGGGTGCGGGCCCGCGCGTTCGGCTCGGCGGCCGGCAGCGTCTCCTTGTGGGAGTCGATGTAGATGCACCAGTCCGGGCACTCGCGCGCGCAGAGCATGCACACCGTGCAGTTCTCCTCCAGCAGCGCGATGACGCCGCGCGAACGCGGCGGCAGCACCGGCTGCACGTCGGGGTACTGCGCGGTGACGGTCTTCTTCGTCATCGTCCGCAGGGTCACGGCCAGGCCCTTGGCCAGGCCGGCACCGGGAAAACTCATGAGATCGCCACCTTGATGACGCCGGTCAGGGCCAGCTGGACGAGGGCGAGCGGGATCAGCACGGTCCACGCGAAGCGCATCAGCTGGTCCTCGCGCAGACGCGGGTAGGTGACCCGCAGCCAGATGACCACGAAGGCCAGCGCGAAGGTCTTCAGGATCATCCAGAGCCAGCCGAGCTGGTCCGCCAGCGGGCCGTGCCAGCCGCCCAGGAAGAGCACCGCGGTCAGCGCCGACACCACCAGGATGCCCGCGTACTCGGACAGCAGGAACAGCCCGAAGCGCAGGCCCGTGTACTCGGTGTACGCGCCGAAGATGATCTCCGAGTCGGCGACCGGCATGTCGAACGGCGGGCGCTGGAGCTCGGCCAGACCGGCCGTGAAGAACACGAACGCGCCGATGAGCTGCCAGGGCAGCCAGTACCACTCCCAGGCGTCCACGATCCCGGGCAGCGAGAGCGTGCCGGCGGCCATCGCCACCGAGGCCGCCGCCAGCACCATCGGCAGCTCGTACGACATCAGCTGCGCGGCCGTGCGCAGGCCGCCGAGCAGCGAGAACTTGTTCGCCGAGGCCCAGCCGGCCATCAGCTTGCCGATCACGCCGACGCCCATCACGGCCAGCACGAAGAACAGGCCGGCGTCGATCGCCTGGCCGACGAAGCCGTTCGGGCCGACCGGGATCGCCAGCAGCACGAAGAGGTACGGCAGCAGCGAGACGGCGGGCGCCAGCTGGAAGATCCGGCGGTCCGCCCCGGCCGGGACGATGTCCTCCTTCTGCGCGAACTTCACGCCGTCCGCGACGAGCTGCGCCCAGCCGTGGAAGCCGCCCGCGTACATCGGGCCGAGCCGGCCCTGCATGTGCGCCATGACCTTGTGCTCGATCTGGCCGATGACCAGCGGGAGGGTGAGGAAGACGACCAGGGTGGCGACGCAGCGCAGCACCGTGTCGAGCAGGTTCACGCGCCGTCTCCGTCCTGGCCGGCCGGGCCGGCCGACGTCTCGTCCTGCTCACCCGCGGGCGCGGCGGGCTTCGCCGGCCCGGCGGGCGACTGCTCCTCGGCAGACTCCTCCGCAGGCTTCTCCACAGGCTTCGCGGCCTCGGCCGGTGCCTTCGCCTCGGCGGGCTTCGCGGGCTCGTCGTGCGCGGGCACCGGGTTGTGCCAGGGCGCGTCCGAGGACCGGGTCCGCGGCGACGCCGAGCCCTCGGCCTTCGGCTCGGCAGGCGCAGCGGCCTCGGCAGCCTCGGCGGGCGCCGGCTCCGCAGCCTGACTGACCGATCCGTCGGACACCGACCTGACCCGGCGCGGCCGGTCCGCCCGCACCACGGGCGCCGCCTCGCCAGCGGCCGAAGCAGTGGCCGAAGCAGCAGCCGAACCAACGGTCGGAGCAGCAGCCTCACCAGCAGCCGAAGCAGCATCCGGAGCAACGGCACCAGCCGCCTCGGCCCCCGCCTGACTCGCCGACCCCTCCGCCACCGTCCTGGTCCGCCGCGGCCGGTCCGCCCGCACCGCCGCACCCTCGGCACCGGTGCCGGCACCGGCAGCAGCACCGGCCCCAGCACCAGCAGCACCAGCAGCCCGGGGCGTCCGCCCGGCCGCGCCCGCCGCCCGCGCACCACGCGCGGGCCGCTCCGCGACCGGCGGCAGGGTGCCCTTCAGCGGCCCCCACTCGTTCGGGTCCGGCACCCCGGCCGGCTGCATCTTGCGCCGGGCGGGCCCGTCGCCGTGGTCCGACTCGCCCGGTTCCTTGGCGCCCGGCCAGGCCTTGGCGACCCGCGCCGCGAGCACGAACTCCTTGCGCAGCGGGTACCCCTCGAAGCCGTCCGGCAGCAGCAGGGTGGCGAGGTAGGGGTGTCCGGGGAAGTCGATGCCGAACATCTCGTGGGTCTCGCGCTCGTGCCAGGCGGCACCCGCGTAGACGGGGACGGCGGTTGGCAGCGCGGCCTTGTCCCGCGGCACCCGGGTGCGCAGCGCCAGGTGGCGCAGCACGCCCGGGGCGTCGGCGGAGGCGAGGTGGGCGACCACGGAGAAGCCCTCGGCCAGTTCGTCGACGGCGCTCAGCCAGTCGAAGTAGCCCAGGCCGAGCGCGTCGCGGGCGTTGGTGAGCGCCTCGATCCAGTGCTCGGCGGGGACGTCGACGGTGACCAGCCCGTAAGCCTCGGCGCCGGTCGCCCACTCCCCGACCGACGCCGCGTACTGCTCGGCGGAAGTCATGAGGCCCCTCCCTCGGTCGAAGGCCCCGTCACCAGCGGGCGGCGCAGCGCCACCGCGGGCGCGGTGTAGCGGTCGGGCAGCGACTCGGCGGCGATCTTCTCCTGGAGCTTGAGGATGCCCTGGAGCAGCGCCTCGGGCCGGGGAGGGCAGCCGGGCACGTAGACGTCGACCGGGATGATCTGGTCCACGCCCTTGGTCACCGAGTAGGAGTCCCAGTACGGGCCGCCGGAGTTGGAGCAGGCGCCGAAGGAGATGACGTACTTCGGCTCGGGCATCTGCTCGTAGAGGCGCTTGACGGCGGGCGCCATCTTGTCGGTCACCGTCCCCGAGACGATCATCAGGTCGGCCTGACGGGGTCCGGGCGCGAACGGAATGACACCCATCCGGATGAAGTCGTGTTTGGCCATGGACGCGGCGATGAACTCGATCGCGCAGCAGGCCAGGCCGAAGTTGAAGCACCAGAGGCTGTAGCGGCGGCCCCAGTTGAGCACGACCTTGACCGGGTCGGGCGCGAGCCGGGCCAGCGGGCCGATGCCACGGCGCTCGACGGCGCCGGGGCGCGACGGGTCCGGGAGGCCGAGTGGGACCGGCCCGCCCTGGGCGCCGTGCGAGTGGGTGTGCGTCACGTCCATTCCAGAACGCCCTTCTTCCAGGCGTAGAGCAGGCCGACCGCGAGGAAGCCGATGAAGAGGAACATCTCGATCAGCGTTCCGGCGCCGTACCCGGCGGTGGCGAAGACCGTCGCCCACGGGAACAGGTAGATCGCGTCGACCGCGAAGATCACGTACAGGAAGGCGTACACGTAGTAGCGGATCTGGGTGTGCGCCCAGTCCTCGCCCACCGGGTCCACCCCGCACTCGTAGGCGAGGAGTTTCTCGGGCGAGTACACCACCGGCCGCAGCAGGCGGTTGGCCGTGAACGCCGCGGCGACGAAGAGCACCCCGACGACGGCCAGCAGGCCCATCGCGGCGTACGCGTCGAAGTAGCCGCCGCCGACCGCCGGGTCGGCCGCGACGGCAGCCGCATGCTGCCCCTCCATGCCTTCGCCCTCCACCTCGGCCGTGAACAACCCCTCAAGGCAGTTCTACGACGTTTCCTCGCACGGTCATAACCATGGCCAATGCGTGAGTCTAAGGGGACGGCTCCGCTCCGCCCGAACCCTGCCCGCTCCGCAAGACGTCCGGTGGACACTCCCGCGAGCACCGGGCAGTGGCCCGACGACCAGGACGGGGGTAGGGATAACCCCCGTCCCGGAAGATGTATCACCCCCATGGCATCTCCCGCCCCGGGTTCGGGAAGCTTGCTCCACCAGCTCGACCAAGAGGGACGGTAGATCCAGATGAAGCCGCTGCACCGCCGCACCGTGGATGCCATCAAGGAGCAGGACGCTCAGATGGTCCGCTCGCCGCTGTACGGCGCGCAGATGTGGCGGCAGGTCGGCCAGCTGCTGCTCAACCTGCCGCTCGGCGTCGCCGGCTTCACACTCACCGCCATCACGCTCACGGCCGGCCTGGGGATGTCGATCACCGTGGTCGGCCTGCCGCTGCTGGCCGGCGGGCTGGCCCTCTCCCGCGCCCTGGGCGGGCTGGGCCGCTGGCGGGCCCGCGCGGCGTACGACTCCGCGATCCACGAGCCGGAGCCGGTGCAGCAGCGTCGGCCGGGGGTGGTGGGCTTCACCATCGCCCACCTGACCGACCTGCTGAACTGGCGCTCGGCGCTCTACAACGTGCTGATGCTGCCCTGGGGCATCCTGAGCTTCACGGTGGCCCTGGTCGCGGTCACCGTGATGTGGCCGGTGCTGCCCTGGGTGATCCGGGCGCTGGCGGCGGTCGACCGGATCCTGGTCGAGTCGCTGCTCTTCCCGGGCGCCCTGGCCGAGCGGGTGCGCGAGCTGGAGGACGACCGCGGCACGGTGGTCGACACCGCCGCCGCCGACCTGCGCCGGATCGAGCGCGACCTGCACGACGGCGCCCAGGCCCGCCTGGTCGCGCTGGCCATGGACCTGGGCATGGCCAAGGAGCGGCTGCGCGAGGTCGAGACCGAGGACGACGTGGTGGCCGCCACGAAGATGGTCGACAACGCGCACGGCGAGGTGAAGCTGGCCCTCCAGGAGCTGCGCGACCTGGCCCGGGGCATCCACCCGGCGGTGCTCACCGACCGCGGCCTGGACGCGGCCCTGTCCTCGGTCGCCGCCCGCTGCACCGTCCCCGGCGGGGTCAAGGTGAACGTCGACCTGAAGGGGCCGGACGGCCAGGCCGAGCGCCCGGACTCGGCGGTCGAGGGCATCGCGTACTTCACCGTCAGCGAGCTGCTGACCAACGTCTCCAAGCACGCCGGCGCCCGCACCGCCTCGGTCGACGTCTGGCGCTCCGACAACCAGCTGATGGTGCTGGTCCAGGACGACGGCAAGGGCGGCGCCGCCCCCTACCCGGGCAGCGGCCTGGCCGGGCTGACCGAGCGGATCCGCGCGGTGGACGGGGTGCTCCTGGTGCAGAGCCCGGAGGGCGGCCCGAGCAGCATCACCGTCGAACTGCCCTGGCGCACCCGCACCGCCCGCCGCTGAACCGGGGCGCGGCACGGCGCCGGGACCTCGTCGAGGCGATGACGAGGTCCCGGCGCCGGTCCGGTGGGGCGGCCCGGTCCGCGGAGCCCTTGCACGGCGTGCGGCCCGGCCGGCCGGGTCCTACGGGCTCTCCAGGGCGCCGAGGGTGACGTCGGCGGTCCGGCTGTTGCCGTCCCTGGTGTAGGCGACGGTGGCCTTGTCGCCCGGGGTGAGCGAGGCGAGCGCGGTGGTGAGCGCGTTCAGCGAGTCGACCGCGGCGTCCCCGATCTTGGTGATCACGTCGCCGGCCTGCATCCCCGCCGAGGCGGCCGGGCCGCCCGCGGTGACCGCCACGATGACCGCGCCGGCGGGCTTGAACTGCTGGTTGAAGCTGGTCCGGGCGGTGATGCCGAGCGCGGCCCGGCCGGAGTTGGTGACCTTGCCCTGCTTGATCAGCTGGTCGGTGATGTTGGTGATGGTGGACGCCGGGATGGCGAAGCCGATGCCGGGCGCGGCCGCGCCGTTGGCCTCGGGCTCCGTCGCCGCGAGCGTGTTGATGCCGATCACCTGGCTGTCCAGGTTGACCAGCGCGCCGCCGCTGTTGCCCGGGTTGATCGCGGCCGAGGTCTGCACCATGTTGCCGATGGTGGCGCCGGGCGAGCCGCCGCCCCTGGGTTCGGAGACGGTCCGTCCGGTGGCCGAGACGATGCCCTGGGTGACGCTGCTGGAGAGGCCGAGCGGGCTGCCCATGGCGAGGGTGATCTGGCCGAGCTGGACCTTGCCGGAGTCCCCGAAGGCGGCCGGCTTGAGGCCGCTCGGCGGGCTGCTCAGCTTGATCACCGCGAGGTCGGTGTCGGGGTAGCTGCCGACCAGGGTGGCGTCCAGCGACTTGGTGCTGTTGGCGAGGGTGACGGTGAAGGTGGTCGCGGTGCCCACCACGTGGGCGTTGGTGACGATGTCGCCCTTGTCGTCGTAGACGATCCCGGAGCCGAGGCTGTCGCCGGTGGTGATCTGCACCACCGAGGGCAGCACGTCGGCGATGACCCGCTGGTAGTCGTCCTGCAACTGGTTCCCGTCGGCCGACCGCGCGGGGGCCGACGAGGCCGGCCGGGCCGAGCCGGAGCTCGACGGGGAGCCCGCGGCCTGCGAGGCGGACGAGGAGGAGCCGCTGCTGCACCCGGCCAGCGCCAGCGCGGTCAGTACGGCCACCGCGCCGGGGACGAGCAACCGGCCGTGGGCCGTCCTGGGGCCGGTCGGCCGGGGCCCGGCCGGCAGGGGGCGGGCGTGTTCCTTCTTTCGGCTCACCTGACTGCCTCCGATTCGTCACCACGCTGAGAGCACGGAAATCTTTGTCAGCATTTCACCGATTTGTCCGATTTGACGGCTCGACTCGCCCGGCACTCACCACGGAAACCCGAACACCCTAGAATCGGCCCATGACTTGGTTGATCACCGGCGGTGCCGGATACATCGGCGGGCACGTCGTCCGCCAGCTGCTCGACGCCGGTGAGCGCGTCGCCGTCCTGGACGACCTCAGCACCGGCGACGCCTCCCGCCTGCCGGAGGGCGTCGCCCTGGTCGAGGGCTCCACCCTGGACCGGGCCGCCCTGGACGCCGCCATCCGCGAGCACGCGATCGAGGGCATCCTGCACTTCGCCGCCAAGAAGCAGGTCGGCGAGTCCGTCGAGCAGCCGTTCTTCTACTACCGGGAGAACATGATCGGCCTGCAGACCGTCCTGGAGGCCGCCGCCGAGGGCGGGGTCAAGCGCTTCCTCTTCTCCTCCTCCGCCGCCGTCTACGGCATGCCGGACGTCGACCTGGTCACCGAGTCGACCCCGTGCGCCCCGATGAGCCCGTACGGCGAGACCAAGCTGGCCGGCGAGTGGCTGGTCGCCGCGGCCGGGAAGGCCCACGGCATCTCCACCGTGGCGCTGCGCTACTTCAACGTGGCCGGTGCCGCCTCCCCCGAGCTGTCCGACACCGGGGTCTTCAACCTGATCCCGATGGTCTTCGAGCGGCTCACCGCCGGCGAGGCCCCGCGGGTCTTCGGCGACGACTACCCCACCCAGGACGGCAGCTGCGTCCGCGACTTCATCCACGTCTCCGACATCGCCTCGGCCCACGTCGCGGCCGCCAAGCGGCTGGCCGCCGACCCGGCCGGCGAGACCTCGCTGGTGCTCAACATCGGCCGCGGCGAGGGCGTCAGCGTCAAGGAGATGCTGGAGGTGATCGGCAAGGTCACCGGTTACGACACCACCCCCGAGGTGACCCCGCGCCGCGCCGGCGACCCCGCGCGGGTGGTGGCCTCGGCCGACCTGATCCGCCGCGAGCTGGGCTGGGGCGCCCGCCACGACGTGGCGGAGATGGTGGCCTCCGCGTGGGACGGCTGGTGCAGCCGCCACCCCGGGGCCCGCAAGGCCTGATCGGACGCGTCCGACGGCGGCGGGGCGCCCGCCCCGCCGCCGCGCCGGTTCAGCGCGCCGGGACGGCCGTGCCGTAGAAGGCGTCCAGCGCGTACACGCAGCGGTCCTTGGAGCCGACGAAGACCCGGCCGCCGACCGCGACCGGCGAGCCGGTCAGCTCGCCCTTGGTGCCGAGCTCCCAGCGCAGCTGACCGCTCGCCAGGTCCAGGGTGTGCAGCGAGTGGTCCCGGCTGCCCAGGTGCACCAGGCCGTCGGCCACCGCCGGGGAGCCGACGATCTCGCCGCGCGCCGTGTAGCGCCAGCGCTCCCGGCCGCTCGCCGCCTCGAAGGCGTACAGCACCCCGCCGCTGCCGACCAGCACCATGCCGTCCCCGACCACCACCGGCTCGGCGCCCTGGCGGTTGCCGGTGACCCCGCGCCAGCGGTCCCGGCCGGTGGCCGCGTCCAGCGCGTACACCGTCCCGAGGTAGTCGGCCACGTAGACCGCGTCGGCGTCCAGCGCGGGCGGGGTGAACAGCACCACCGGGGCCTCGAAGCGCCAGCGCTCGACCCCGCTGGCCGCGTCCAGCGCGTACACCCGGGAGCCGGCCGTCACGTACAGCACGCCGCCGCGCTCGACCGGGTGCGAGGGCACGTCCTCGCCGACCGGGAAGGACCAGCGCAGGCCGGCCCCGTGCGGGTCGATGCAGCGCAGCCGCCCGGCCCCGTAGTAGTAGGCCGCGCCGGCCACCAGGACCGGTCCGGACTGCGGGTTCTCGTAGTCCTGCTGGGCGTCGTCGGCCCGCCACAGCTCGGCGCCGTTGGCGGCCGAGCGCAGCTGGACGCCGCCGCCGCGGACGCCGCAGCACAGCACCCCGTCGGCGGCGGAGAGCGAGTAGACCCAGCCGTCCAGTGAGGTGCGCCAGCGCTCGGTGCCGTCCGCGACATCCACGGTGTACAGGTGCGGGCCGTCGGCCGCGTGCACCCGGCCGGCGTCCACCGCGAGCGCCCAGGCGACGTCCCGGGTCTTGTAGCGGCGCTCGCCGGAGGCGATGTCCAGCGCGTGCACCTCGAAGCTGGAGACGAAGAGCGTGCCGTCGGCGACCACCGGGGTGCCCCAGACGTCGTTGGACATCCGGAACCGCCAGGGGCGCCAGCGGGCGGCCGGCGCCGGCGGCGGGGTGATCCGGCGGACCCAGTCGGTCTCGGCCGGGGCGGTGCCCGGGCCGGGCTGCTCGTGCTCGGCCCGCGGCCCGGGGCCTATCCGCACCGAGGCTCCGGACAGCCGCACCTCGACGGCCCCGCCGCCGCCCGGCGCGCGGTGCTTGTTGGGGGAGGCGATCTTCGCGGTCGGGATCTCGCCGTCGGACACCGGGCCCGGCCTCCGCCCCGTGTGCACCGGCCCGGACGGCGGCGGCGCGTGCCCCCCGCCCGGGTGGGTGCGCGGGTCGTCCAGACCGGGGCGCTGCACCGGGACCGGCTGGTGCGGCTGCGGCGGCTGGTGGGGCTGGAGCGGGCCGGCCTGCGGCGGCCCGGCCGGGGGCGGCGGCGCGCCGCCCGGCAGCTGGACGGCCCGGGGCGGCGCGCTCGGGCGGCGGCCGCGCTTGCGCTCGATCAGCTCCAGCGCGTTCACGGGGAGCCAGTCGCCGACCTCGCCGGCGGCGTCGTCCCGGGAGAACAGGTGCGGGGCCAGTTCGGCCTGGATCTGCGCCGGGGTGGGCCGGTGCTCGGGCGAGGGCCGCATGCAGGCGCGGACCAGGTCCATCAGCTCGCGTGGCATCCCGGACAGGTCCGGCTCCTCGCGCAGCAGCTGGAACACCGTCTCGACCGGGTTGGAGCCGCTGAAGGGCGGGTGCCCGGTCGCGCAGAACACCATCAGCGAGCCGAGCGAGAAGACGTCGCTGGCGCCCCGGACGTTACGGCTGTCCTTGGCCTGCTCGGGGGACATGTAGGCGGGGGTGCCGACCGCGACGTTGGTCATGGTGAGCCGGGTGCTGGAGACGCCGGAGGCGATGCCGAAGTCGATCACCTTCGGGCCGTCCTCGACCACCAGCACGTTGGAGGGCTTGAGGTCCCGGTGGATCAGCCCGGCCGCGTGGATGGACTGCAGCGCCTCGGCGATGCCCGCGATCAGCCAGCGGGTGGCGTCCACCGGCAGCGGACCGCACTCCTCGACCAGGTCCTCCAGCGAGGGGGCCGGGATGTACGCGGTGGCCAACCAGGGCACCCGGGCGTCCGCGTCGGCGTCCACCACGGCCGCGGTGTAGAAACCGCCGACCGTCTTGGCCGCCTCGATCTCGCGCGCGAAGCGGACGCGGAACAGCTCGTCCTCGGCCAGTTCCCCCCGGACGGTCTTGATGGCCACCCGCCGGCCGGAGGCGGAGCGCGCCAGGTAGACCAGCCCCATCCCACCCGCGCCGAGCCGCCCCAGCACCTCGAAGGGCCCGATCCGCCTCGGATCGTGCGCCGTCAGCTGGTCCACTCCGCTGCCACCTCCCCGTTTTCCGCACCCGCCGCGTGGTGCCGGACCCGATTCTCCAATGCCGCCCGGCCCATCTCCAACCTCCCCCGCCCAGAGCCGACGGCCGCCCCGGGAGCGCCGCCGTCCGGCCGGTGATGACGGAACGGCCGGATTCTGACGCCCGTTCCGGCCGCGGCTTGCACCCGGACGCCCGGACCCTCCCCTTCGGCGCCGATCTTCCGACGCCGCCAGTCGTCACGCTCTGTCACTCGATCACCCCTCAGCGGACTCGCCGTCACGCTGTGGGGTCAACGGCACACGGGGGGGCTTCAACGACGCCTGCGGAGCGCGGTGAATATCCGTCCGAAGTGGTTCATGCCCCTATAGCAACCCCCCGTGCGGAGTAATAGTCGCATCACCGAATCGCGCCAAGATCGTGCCACGGTAAGCTGACGGCATGACAGGACAAGTTCGCACCGTCGACGGTCGCGTCGCCGGGCGACGCGGACAGGAAACGCGGCAGAAGCTGCTCGACTGCCTCCGCGAGATGCTCAGCACGTCGCCGTACCGGGACGTCAAGGTCATCGACGTCGCCCGTATGGCGGGTACCTCCCCCGCGACCTTCTACCAGTACTTCCCGGATGTCGAGGGCGCTGTCCTCGAAATCGCCGAGGAAATGGCCAAGGACGCCGACACCCTCAAAGAGCTGGTGGCCGGAAAGTCCTGGGCAGGGAAGTCCGGTCCGACCACTTCGGAAGAACTGGTCGACGGATTCCTCGCCTTCTGGCGCAAGAACGACGCCATTCTCCGAGTGGTCACGCTCGGTGCCGCCGAAGGGGACAAGCGGTTCTTCAAGATCCGCATGACGGTCCTCAACGCGGTCGCCAAGCCGCTCGCGGAGGCCGTCAAGGAACTCCAGGCGAAGGGCCAGGCCGACAAGTCGCTCGACCCGAACGCCGTCGCCGGGGCCCTGGTCTCGCTGCTCGCCTCGGCGGCCGAGCACCAGAAGGCCTTCACCGCCTGGGGCGTCAAGGTCAAGGACCTCAAGCCCAACCTCGCTCCCCTGGTGTACCTGGGCGTCACCGGCAAGAAGCCGCCCAAGTAGACCATCCGCTCAACCGACCATCCGCTCCGCGCGCAGCCCCGGCCTCCTGTCCGGGGTACGACGGACGGCGGCCGTGTCCTCGGGGGAGGTCCGCCGACGTACCGCACGCGCGCCAGACATGCCGGTGGGCGGGCACCCCTCACACAGGGTGCCCGCCCACCGGCATGTTCGCGTTGCGGCCCCTCAGGGGCCCCAGGGCGTGTCTTCAAACCCCCGTCGTCCGCCCGGAGGGCGGGCGTGGCGGCGTTGGGGTGCGTGCATCGCAAGGCGGAGGAGGGAGTCCATGCGGAGCATCGGCGACCGACGACAACGCGGCGAGGTGCGTGCCCCGGCGTCGGCGCGCAGGCGGGGGTTTGAAGACACGCCCTAGGACGTCCGGCTCCGCGCCGTCAGGGGCAGCGGACCACCTGGCCGGCGTAGGCGAGCCCGCCGCCGAAGCCGAAGAGCAGGACCGGGTCGCCCGGGGACAGCTCGCCGCGTTCGACCAGCTTGGAGAAGGCCAGCGGGATGGAGGCGGCCGAGGTGTTGCCGGAGTCGACCACGTCCCGGGCCACCACCGCGTCGGTGAGGCCCAGCTTGGCGGCGATCGAGTCGATGATCCGCAGGTTGGCCTGGTGCGGCACGAAGCCCTTCAGCTCCGACGGGTCGATCCCGGCCTGCTCGCAGGCCCGGCGGGCCAGCGGGGCGAGCTGGGTGGTGGCCCAGCGGAACACCGACTGGCCCTGCTGGCTGATCACCGGGTCCCAGCCGGTGATCACCACGGCGTCGCCCTTCTCCGGCTCGGAGCCCCAGACCACCGGGCCGATGCCGGGCTCGGCACCGTCCTCCTGGGCCTCGACCACTGCGGCGCCGGCGCCGTCGCCGAAGATCACGCAGGTGGTGCGGTCGGTCCAGTCCAGCGTGTCCGACATCCGCTCGGCGCCGATCACCAGCGCGCGGCGCGCCGCGCCGGCCCGGATCGCGTGGTCGGCGGTGGCCAGGGCGTACGAGAAGCCGGAGCAGACCGTGTTGATGTCGTACGCGGCGGGCGCCCGGACGCCGAGCCGGGCGGCCACGGCGGCGGCGGTGTTGGGGCTGCGCTCGATCGCGGTGCAGGTGGCGACCACGATCAGGTCGATCTCGTCGGCCGTCCGGCCGCTCTTGGCGAGCGCCTTCTGCGCGGCCTCGGTGGCGAGGTCGACCAGGGTCTCGCCCTCGGCGATGTGCCGGGTTCTGACGCCCACCCGGCTACGGATCCACTCGTCGTTGGTGTCGACGAGCGCCTCCAGGTCGTCGTTGGAGAGGACCTTGGGGGGCTGGTAGTGGCCGAGTGCCACAATGCGCGAACCGCTCATACTGCCATGGAACCGGGTTACCCACTGGTCAGCGGGGCGCGCCCGGCTACAGGATCCGCCCCCGCGATCTGTAGGAGCCCGACAAGGGGCGTTGCGGCGACTGGCCTCCGGTCGCGCCGGGATCGACGCCGATGCGGACGACGGGGCGGGCACCGCCGCCGATGACGGGGCCGACACCGCCCGGAACACCGTGCGGACGCCCCCGGAACGCCGGTGTCGGGCCGGGGGCAGGTCGGGGGCAGGCCGGGGCCGGAACGCCGGGGTCAGGCGGACAGCGAGGCGGCGTCGCCCATCACGATCACCGGGTGGGCCGCCGGGTCCAGGGTGCGGATCAGCTCGGCCATCTTGTCCTCGGGGATCGAGACGCAGCCGTGGGTGGGGCCGTCGTGGTCGACGTGGATCCAGATCCCGCCGCCCTTCTTCGCCCCCATCGGGCGGCGCGGGTCCAGCGGGGAGTTTCCGGGCACCCGGTTGTAGTTGATCGCGACCACGTAGTCGAAGGAGCCGGCCAGCTGGTCGCCGAAGAAGCCCGTCCCGGAGACCACGAAGCTCGGGTCCTTGTCGTACGGGAGCTTGCTGCCCGGGTCGGCCTTGCGGCCGCCCGCGTCGGAGAGCGCGAAGACGCCGATCGGGCTGCGCAGGTCGCCCTCGTTGTGGTCGGCGGTCCAGCCGTTGTTGCCGTTGTGGCCCTGCCAGGTCTCGCCGGCCAGCCAGCGGCCCTCGGGGGTGCGGGTCCAGAGGGTGACGGTGTTCTTGTTGCCGTTCTTGTCCTGGCCGGAGGCGAGCACCACCTGGGTGGTCTCGGTGGGTATCTTCGCGACGAAGTCGGCGCCGAGGCCGGGTATCGCGGCGACCGAGCCGTCCGTGCGGACCTGGCTGCGGTCGGCGGCCGGGGGCTGGGTCTGCCGGTCGGCGGCGGCACGGGCGGCGGGAGCCGGCTGGTCGGGCGTGCTGACGCCTTCCGGGCCGGGGCCGTCGGCGGCTGCGGCGACGGGCTTGGCGTCGTCCTGGCCGACGGTGTACCAGCCGGCGGCGGCCGCGACCAGCAGCGCGGTGCCGGCCATCACCGCCTTGCCGTGACGCTTCTTCTTCGCCTTCCGGCGGTGCCCCCGGGCGGCCGCCCGGGCACCCACGGGCGCCGCCACGGGCGGGGGCGTGGGCTGCCGGACGGGCTCCGGCTCGAACGCGTACACCGGTTCGGCGTCGTACACCGACTCGGGGGCGTACACCGGCTCGGCGTCGTACGCCGGCCCGGGGGTGTAGACCGGCTCGGGGGCGTACACCGGCTCGGGGGCGACGAGCGGGTCGGGCCCGGCGGCGTACGGCTGGAACGGCTGGGATGGCTGGAACGGCTGCTCGTACGCCTCGAAGTACCCGTCAGGGGCCTGCGGGAGCTGCCCGTACTCGCCGTAGTGGTCCTGCCGGACGGGCTGCTGGTACGGCTCACCCGCCCCGTACGGCTGCTGCGGCACCCCGTACACCGGCTCCGCTATCGGCTCGTACGACGGGTACGTGGTGGCGCGATGAGAACCGGACATACCGCCGATCCTGCCAAACGGTGTACCGGTTGGTAAACCCGGGGCGGGTGCGGGGGCGGTGAAGAAACGCCGCCGCCCGGGCCGGGGCCCGGGCGGCGGGGGAGTTCTCCGGTCAGAGGCGCATCGCCTGCGGGGCCTCGCGGCGCCCCAGGTCCGGGCCCTCGTACTCGCGGATGATCTCGTAGCGGGTGTTGCGCTCGACCGGGCGGAAGCCGGCGTCGCGGATCAGGTCGAGCAGGTCGTCGCGGCCCAGCTTGTTCGGGGTGCCGAAGTTGTCCGCGTCGTGGGTGATCTTGTACTCGACCACCGAGCCGTCCATGTCGTCCGCGCCGTGGCTGAGCGCCAGCTGGGCGGTGGTGACGCCGTGCATCACCCAGAAGACCTTGACGTGCGGGACGTTGTCGAAGAGCAGCCGGGAGACCGCGAAGGTCTTCAGCGCCTCGGCGCCGGTGGCCATCTCGGTGCGGGCCATCAGCTTGTTGCGCACGACGCCGTCCTTGGAGTCGTGGAAGTCGTGCTGGTAGCGCAGCGGGATGAAGACCTGGAAGCCGCCGGTCTCGTCCTGCAGCTCGCGCAGCCGCAGCACGTGGTCCACCCGGTGGCGGGGCTCCTCGATGTGGCCGTACAGCATGGTGGCCGGCGTCTTGAGGCCCTTGCTGTGGGCGAGGCGGTGGATCCGCGACCAGTCCTCCCAGTGGGTGTCGTGGTCGACGATGTGCTGGCGGACCTCCCAGTCGAAGATCTCCGCGCCGCCGCCGGTCAGCGACTCCAGGCCGGCGTCGATCAGCTCGTCCAGGATCTCGTCGGCGGGCAGGCCGCTGATCTTCTCGAACCAGTGGATCTCGGTGGCGGTGAAGGCCTTCAGCGAGACGTTCGGCAGGGCCGCCTTCAGCTCCCGCAGCGAGCGCGGGTAGTAGCGCCAGGGCAGGGTCGGGTGCAGGCCGTTGACGATGTGCAGCTCGGTGAGGGAGTCGACCTCCATCGCCTTGGCGAGCCGGACGGCCTCCTCGATGCGCATCGTGTAGGCGTCCTTCTCGCCCGGCTTGCGCTGGAACGAGCAGTACGCGCAGGACGCGCTGCACACGTTGGTCATGTTGAGGTGGCGGTTGACGTTGAAGTGGACGACGTCGCCGTTCTTCCGCGTCCGCACGTGGTGGGCCAGACCGCCCAGCCAGGCCAGGTCGTCGCTCTCGTAGAGCGCGATCCCGTCCTCGCGGGTCAGCCGCTCACCCGCGTAGACCTTCGCCTCCAGCTCGCGCTTCAGCCCTGCGTCCATGCGGTGCCCCGCCTCCTCCGACTTCGATTCCTTGCCGGACCGAGCGTACGCCTATGCCGACAGCAGCTCAGCGAGCAGTGCAGGGTCGATGTTGCCACCACTGACCACGGCCGCGACCGTCCGGCCCCCGGTCTCGGCGGCGCGGTGGAAGTAGGCCGCCGGGGCGACCGCGCCGGAGGGCTCGGCGACCAGCCGGCCGCGGCGGGCCAGCAGGGCGACGGTGGCGCGGATCTCGTCCTCGGTGACGGTGACGATGTCGTCCACGTACGCGGTCAGGTGCTCGAAGGGCAGCTCGCCGACCGACGGGGTGCGCAGGCCGTCCGCGATGGTCCGGTAGGTGTCGGCGACCGGCCAGGCCAGCCGGCGGCCGGCCCGGAAGCTGGCCTGCGCGTCGGCGGCCAGCTCCGGTTCCACGCCGATCACCCGGATGCCCGGGCGGGTGAGCTTGAGCGCGGCCGCCGTCCCGGAGATCAGGCCGCCGCCGCTGACCGGCACCAGGACGGTGTCCAGCCCGGCCGGGGCGTCCTCGGCGATCTCCAGGCCGACCGTGCCCTGGCCCGCGATGATGAACGGGTCGTCGTACGGCGGCACCCAGACGTAGCCGTGCCGCTCGGCCAGTTCGGCGGGCAGGGTGTCCCGCTCCTCCGGCGACACCAGGACCACCTCGGCGCCGAACCCCCGGGTGGACTCCACCTTCACCGCCGGCGAGGTGTCCGGCATCACGATCACGGCCTTGATGCCGAGCAGCGCCGCCGCGTACGCCACCGCCTGCGCGTGGTTGCCGCTCGACTGGGCGACCACGCCGCGGGCCCGCTCGGCCTCGGTGAGCGCGGCCAGCCGGTTGTACGCGCCGCGGGTCTTGAAGGCCCCGGTCGGCTGGAGGTTCTCGGGCTTCAGCCAGAGCCGGCGCTCCCCCTCGTCCGCCCACGGGGCGGGAACCAGCGGGGTGCGCACGGCCACCCCCGCGATCCGCTGCCGAGCGGCGCGCAGCTCCTCCAGACCGACCAGTGCCATCCGTCACTCTCCTTCGGGAGGGAGCTCGCTCACCCGGTTCTCCCACTTCGTGGAGAGTACGACGGTGGTGCGGGTGCGGGCCACGCCTTTCGTGCCCGAGATCCGCTTGACCACCGATTCCAGGCCAGCCACGTCGGCCACCCGGACCTTGAGCATGTAGGAGTCGTCACCCGCGATGAACCAGCAGTCCTCGACCTCGTTGAGGTCCTTGAGCCGGTGCGCGACGTCCTCGTGGTCGGCGGCATCGGTCAGCTGAAGGCCGATCAGGGCCGTGACGCCGAAGCCGAGCGAGGCCGGATTGACCGTCGCGCGGTAGCCGGTGATGACACCGGCCTGCTCCAGTCGGTTGATCCGGTCCGTGACGCTCGGGCCGGAGAGCCCGACCAGCCGGCCCAGCTCGGCGTAGGACGCGCGGCCGTTCTCCCGGAGCGCCTGGATGAGCTGTCTGTCCACCGTGTCCATATACCGTCCGCGTCCTTCCGAACCTCACCAGACCCACAGATCATTATCCGGATTCCAAGGCGCCATGCGCGGAACAACCCGGATATCGCAGAGAAGATACTCTCCCGCCCCCAGCCTCCTCACTCCCCCTCAGCCGACACGCTGCCGTTCTCGTCGGCCCGGCGGGCCGCCGCCCCCAACTCCCCTTCCCAGCGCAGGTACAGGGAATGCGGGACGCCGACCGCGTCCAGCACCCGGCCGGCCACGAAGTCGACGAGTTCCCGCACGGTCGAGCCGCCGGCGTAGAACCCGGGAGAGGCGGGGAGGACGACGGCGCCCTGCGCGTCGAGCTCCACCAGGTGCTTCAACGTCACCCCGTTGAGTGGCGCCTCGCGCACGCACACGACCAGCGGGCGGCGCTCCTTGAGGGTGACGCTGGCCACCCGCTGCAGCAGGTCCTTGCTCAGACCGAGCGCGATCCCGGCCACCGCACCGGTGGTCGCGGGCACCACCAGCATGCCCTTGGCCGGGTACGAGCCGCTGGACGGGCCGGCCGCGAAGTCCCCGGCGGGCCAGTAGCGGACGTCGTCCAGGCCCTCGTCGGAGCCCAGCCAGGCGGCCAGGTCGGCGCGCCAGTGGGCGTCCCGGAAGGAGATGCCGGTCTCGTCGAGGATGGTGAGCCGGGCGGCTCGGCTGACGATCAGGTCCACCGGCTCCCCGGCGGCGAGCAGCGCCCGGATCACCGAGGCGGCGTACGGCGTCCCCGACGCACCAGAGACCCCGACCACCCACGGCTGACGCTTGACTGTTCCCATGTCCCATTTCTATCCGGACTCACCCGGTCGGGCCTCATCCGCGGGCTCCCCTGGAAGGATGGGGGCATGGCAGCGACCCTCGTCGACCTCACCCATCAGGTGACCACCGCGATGCCGGTCTACCCCGGCGATCCGGCCGTCCTGTTGGAGCCCGCGCTCACCACCGCCACCGCCGGGGTGAACGTGCTGGCCCTGCACCTCGGCTCGCAGTCCGGGACGCACGTGGACGCGCCCTACCACGTGGACGTCACCTGGCCGACCCTGGACGGGCTGCCGCTGGAGCGGTTCACCGGCCCTGCGGTGCTCGCCGACCTGCGCGGGCTGGAGCCCCGGGCCGCCGTCACCCCCGAGCTGCTCGCGCCCGCCCTGGCGCGCGTCGGCGAGGGGTCCGTCCTGCTGCTCGCCACCGGCTGGGCCCGGCACTGGGGCACCGACGCCTACCTCGCGCACCCCAGCCTGACCGCGGCCGCCGCCGAGGCGATCGTCGCCGCCGGGGTGCGGACCGTCGGGGTGGACGCGCTGAGCGTCGACCCCACCCCCGACCCGGGCCCGGGCGACCCGGCGGTCGCCGCGCTGCTCGCGGACCTCACCGACGAGCACGACCAGCCCGGCGCCGACGAGCCGACCCTCGCCGCGCACCGGGTGCTGCTGGGGGCGCCCGGCGGCGGGGTGATCGCCGAGAACCTGACCGATCTGCGGGCGCTGCTGGACGCCCAGGAGGCCGGGCGGCCGGTCGAGGTGTCGCTGTTCCCGCTGCGGCTGGCGGCGGCGGACGGTGCGCCGGTCCGGGCGGTGGCGCGGCTGGGCTAGGGAGTTCGAAGACCCGCCCCGGGCCGTTCCGGCCAGTCGCCGCACGGGACTTGGTCTAGACCATCCCCCGGCGCCGCCGCTACGCTGTCCGCCCATGGCAGAGATCATCGGAGTGATCGAGCGACTCTGGCGCTACCCCGTGAAGTCCACCGGCGGCGAGCGGCTCGACTCCGTCGAGGTGGACGAGCGCGGCCTGGCCGGCGACCGCCTCTACGCCGTCCGCGACGCGGACGGCAAGCTCGGCTCGGGCAAGAACACCCGCCGCTTCCGCCGGATGGACGGCCTGCTCCGCCTCTCCGCCCGCCTCGGCCACCGGATCGACGGCCCCGAACTGTTCGACCCGCTCGGCCGCCCGGTCGCCGACCCGGGCGCCTTCCTGCGCGCCTACCTCCAGCGCGAGGACGTCGAACTCGCCCGCGAGGACGCCGTCTCCCACTTCGACCAGCTGCCGGTCAGCGTGCTCACCACCGCCACCCTGGACTGGGTCCGCGAGGCCGCCCCCTTCACGGTGGTCGACGAGCGCCGGTTCCGCCCCAACATCCTGCTGCGGACGCCCCCGGGCACCCCGCCCTTCGTCGAGGACGGCTGGTTCGGCCGGGAGGGGCACGGCCGCGCCGGCGCCCGCCTCGCCTTCGTCCGCTCCAGCGAGCGCTGCGCGATGACCGGCGCCCCGCAGCCGGGGCTGCCGCACGCCCCCGAGATCCTCAAGGCGATCGTGCACGCCCATGACGGCCGGCTCGACGCCCTCGCCGAGGTCGCCGCCCCCGGGCGGCTGAGCGTGGGCGACGAGCTCGCGCTGCACTGAGCCCGGCGGGCGCTGGAGAGCGGAACCGCAGGTCAGGGCGGTCTCAGAGGTTTTCGAAAAAACTTTTGGATCACCTGCAACCCCGGCGGCCGCCGCACGTCTATGTCAGTGAGAGGCGGGGAAGCCCGCCGAACCCGGACCGCGAGAGGCGCTGGGGGCGACGCCCTCGAACTTCGGGTCCGACTGCAACCACACGTACCGGCCAGCGGCTGAAATGCCGACGGCAGAACACCCCGGGGGGTATTTCCATGCCTGCTGTCCGCGCCCGTCGTTCCCGCTCCACCGTCCTCACCGCCGCCACCCTCGGCGTGCTGCTGGCCACCGGCGCGGTGCTGTCCTCCCCGGCCGCGTACGCCGCCGAGGCACCGGCGGCCGCCACCGCCGCGGCGGAGGGCACCGCGAAGGCCGCGAACGAGGCCACCAAGCCGGAGCTGACGGTCAACGCACCGGCGTCGATCGGCCACGGCGGCGAGCCGGTCGAGTTCACCGAGACCGTCTCCAACCCCGGCACCGACGAGGCGACGTTCACCCTGGAGCTCAACGCGAGCAGCACGACGGCCATCTCGAACGGCAGCATCACCCTCGACTACCGCGGTGCCGACGGCACCTGGAAGCCCGTCACGTCGGCCTCCAGCCAGTCCACCGGCGCCACCGGCGAGATCACCGGCGTGACCGTCGCCGCCGGCGCCACCAAGACGCTCCAGCTGCGCATCGCCACCCCGGTCCACAACACCTGGGGCAACCAGGACTCGCCCGTCACCCTCCGCTCCGCCCTCACCAACCCGGCCGGGACCGTTCTCGCCGAGAGCACCAAGCAGATCACGGCCAAGGCCCTCACCGTGCAGGTCAAGGACGCGCCGACCACCGCCGTCGCCGGCGGCGCCCCGGTCGAGTTCGACGTCACCGTGAACAACCCCAGCGCCTCGCGCTACACCACCGTCGACAAGGTCGTGGAGGCGGACAAGCACAGCACGCTCCAGGTGCGGAAGGCCGACGGCAGCTGGGAGAACATCACCGGCACCGCCAGCAGCCAGCCGGGCTCCGACCGCGTCACGTACCACCTCACCGACGACAGGACCATCGCCGCCGGCAGCAGCGACACCCGGCACGTCCGCTTCGCGTTCGCCGCCGACGCCCCGCTCGGCACGGCCTACATCCACCCGTGGGCCATGCTCGACAGCGGCCCCGGCTTCATGCCCCTCGTTCTGGGCCCCCAGTTCGTCGCGATCGACGTCACCGCCGCCCCGGTCACCGCCAAGCCGGCGCTGACCATCCAGGAGCCGTCCCCGATCGGGTTCGGCGGCGAGCCCGTCGAGTTCTCCGAGACCGTCACCAACCCGGGCACCGCCGAGGCCCCGTTCACCCTGAAGCTCAACGTGAGCAACGTGCACGCCCGGGTTCACGACGCGTTCGCCATCGATTACCGCGACGCCGACGGCACCTGGAAGCCCGTCGAGCTGACCTTCAAGCAGAGCGACAGGACCTTCAACTTCAGCGGCAAGGTCGCCGGCCTGACCGTCCCCGCCGGCGCCACCAAGACCTTCCAGCTGCGGCTCGCCGCCGTGGGCAACAACGACGCGGGCGGCTACAACCAGCCGACCAAGCTCTACTCCGCCGTCGTCGACCCGGCGGCCGAGGACACCGTGCTCGCCGAGGCCACCAAGGACGTCACGGTGAAGTCGCTGGCCGTCGAGCTCAAGAACGCGCCGACCACCGCCGTCGTCGGCGGCGCCCCGGTCGAGTTCGACGTCGCCGTCAACAACCCCAGCGCCTCCCGGTTCGGCAAGCTCGCCACCATCCTGTGGATCGACCCGCACAGCGTCCTGGAGATGCAGAAGGCCGACGGCGCCTGGGAGACCGTGCCCGGCACCCCGGGCCCCCAGTCCGGCGGCCCCGCCCGCTACCTCATCAGCGACGACGCCCTCGCGGCAGGCGCGACCATCACCAAGCACGTCCGCCTCGCCTACACCGCCGAGGCCCAGGTCGGCCAGACCGCCGTCAGCCCGTTCGCCCACATCAACGAGGGCACCGCCCACGCCGCCATCGCGGGCCCGCAGGGCACCGCGATCCAGCTCACCGCCGACACTTCCGGCATCGGCACCGGCCCCGTCATCCGGACCAGCTACACCACCGGCACCGCCGACGAGACCGACACCACCAGCGCCACTGGCACCACCGGCACCACCCAGCTGGCGGGCGGCGAGCTCGCCCACACCGGGTCGGACGGCGTCATCAAGACCGCGGCGGGCGCCGCCGCCCTGCTCGTCAGCGGCATCGGCGCGCTCTTCGTCGCGCGCCGCCGCCGCAGCGCCTGACCGCCTCCGTCCGAGCCCCGGCTCCCCGGCTTCGCCCGGCGCGCCGGGGCTCGGCGTTTCCCGGGAGGTGCGCTCTAGGAACGGATCAGGCAGAAGGGGTGCCCGGCGAGGTCGGCGTAGATGCGCCAGCGGCCGGCGTCGTGCAGCCGGACGGCGCCGAGGGCGAGCACCTCGCGCTCGGCGGCGGCCAGGTCCTCGACGTCGATGTCCAGGTGCGCCTGCTGGGGGTGGGCCGGGTCCGACCAGCGCGGCGGGCGATGGTCGACGACGCCCTGGAAGCTGAGCACCGTGCCGTCGTCGAGGTGCAGGGTGGACCAGCCCTCGCCGAGCGACCAGCGCGGGTCCGGACGGTCGACCTCGCCGCCCAGCAGCCCCGCGTAGAAGCGGGCCAGCACGGCCGGGTCCGGGCAGTCGAGCACGAGGCACTGCAGCTTGCCGATCACGGTCTTCCCCTCCGCCGGGTTCTGCGGCCGTGATTCTCGCAGGCGCCCCGGAGGGGTGAAGCCTTCCGGCCCCGCTACGGCAGGGCGACCGCCCGCAGGTAGGCCTCGGCGAAGAGGTCGATGGACTCCTCCAGCGAGGGCAGTCCGGCGCCGAGGGCCGGTTCGAGGACCGGCCGCAGCAGGATGTGGTTGATCAGCGGGCCGAACAGCAGTTGGAGCAGCACCGGGAGCGGCAGCGGACGCAGCCGTCCGGCCTCGATGTATGGCAGCAGCAGCCGGCCGAGGCCGTCGAACAGTCGCGGCAGGTGGGCCGCCATCATCCGGGAGGCGGGGCCGTCCGGTCGGGCGAACAGGTCGGCGAAGACCGCCGGCATGACCCGGGGCTGGCGGTCGAAGGCCGCGGCGAAGGCGCGGTGGAGCGCCCGGACGGTGTCCTCCAGGCGCTCCGGCGGGTTCGCGGCGAGCGCTTCCAGGTCCGGCAGCGGGCCGTACTGGAGGAAGACGGCGGTGAGCAGGCCGTCCCGGCCCTCGAAGACGGTGTGCAGGCTGGGCAGCGAGCACTCGGCGCGGTCCGCCACGGCGTCCAGGGTGACCCCGCCCAGGCCGCGTTCGGCCACCAGCCCGGCCGCCGCCGCGATCGCACGCTCCCGTACCGGCGGCCGTCCGCCCGGGTCGACGCCCGCCTGCCGGACCGCCTCGTCCAGCGGTGCCCGGCAGCCGCCGAGCCTGCGCAGCAGGGTGCTGCGGGAGATGCCGGCCGTCGCGGCGATCGCCGTCAGCGGGACGTCCGCGACGTCCTGGCCCCGGTCCTTCGCCGCCGTGAGGGCGGCCGCCACCAGATCCTTCATGTGAAGCAGCATACTACTTGACACCTGAGACAGTTCCAGAGACTCTGTAAATGCAAGTTCCACACGGAAGGTGATCAACCGAGCACAGCAAGGGAGAGAGCCATGAGCGTCGTGATCTCCGGGGGCGGACCGGCCGGAATGATGTTGGGCCTGCTGCTGGCCCGGGCGGGTGTCGAGGTGACCGTGCTGGAGAAGCACGGGGACTTCCTGCGGGACTTCCGCGGCGACACCGTCCACGCCTCCACCGTGCGGCTGATGGACGAACTCGGCCTCGGCCGGAAGTTCGCCGCGCTGCCGCAGAGCCGGCTCGGCAACCTGGTGGTGCCAGTGCCCGGCGTCGGCCAAGTCCCGCTGAGCGCCTACGACCGGCTGCCCGCGCCGTACAACTACATCGCGATGATGCCGCAGTGGGACCTGCTCAACTTCCTCGTCGAGGAAGCCCGGCAGGAGCCCACCTTCACCCTGCGGATGAACACCGAGGCCACCGGGCTGATCCGGGAGGGCGGCCGGGTCGCCGGCGTGCGCTACCGCACCCGGGACGGCGAACAGGGCGAGCTCCGCGCCGACCTCACCGTCGGCACCGACGGCCGGCACTCCACCCTGCGCAAGGCGGCCGGGCTGGTGGCCGAGGAGTACCCGGTGCCCTTCGACGTCTGGTGGTTCCGCCTGCCCCGGCACGCGGAGGAGCAGGCCGCGCCGCCCAGCCTCGTCGCCGGCTTCGGCGACGGCGAGCTGGCCCTCAGCATCGCCCGCGACAGCTACTTCCAGATCGCCTACTTCAAGCCGAAGGGCTCCGACCCGCAGCTGCGCGCCGAAGGCGTGGAGCGCTTCCGCGAGCGGATCGCCCGGCTGCTGCCCCAGTACGCCGACCGCGTCGACCAGTTGGCGGGCATGGACGACGTCCACATGCTCGACGCCCGGCTCAACCGGCTGGACCGCTGGTACACCGACGGGCTGCTGCTGATCGGCGACGCCGCCCACGCGATGTCCCCGGCCGGCGGGGTGGGCATCAACCTCGCCATCCAGGACGCCGTCGCGGCCGCCACCCTGCTCGCCGAGCCGCTGCTGCGCGGCCGCCCGACCACCGCCGCGCTCGCCCGGGTGCAACGGCGGCGCCAGATGCCGACGGTGGTCATCCAACGGCTGCAGCGGATCCTGCACGGCGTGATGTTCGTCCCGGCGCTCACCGGCCGGCGGTCCGGCCCGCCGATGGGATTCGCCGCGCTCGTCCGCCACGTCCCGGCGGTCCGGCTGGGCATCTCCCGCCTGATCGCCTTCGGCCCCCGCCCCGAACACGCCCCGGACTTCGCCCGACGGCCCATGGCGTAGCCGCCTGCCGCACGGGCCGGCGACCGGCCGTTCGGGCGGGAGGCTTTCCGGGAAGGACCGAGGGCATGACGATCCCTCACCGCTCGACCGGCACCGGCGACCACCACGTCCTGGTCCTGCACGACTGGTTCGGCACCAGCGCGGGCTGGGGCCCCTTCCTCGACTACCTCGACGGCAGGGCCTTCAGCTACGCGTTCCTCGACTACCGGGGCTACGGGGAACGGAAGGACGTCACCGGCTCCTACACGCTCGCCGAGATCGCCGCCGACGCGCTCGCCCTGGCCGATCAACTCGGCTGGGACCGCTTCTCGCTGATCGGCCACTCGATGGGCGGCAAGGCCGCGCAGCAGGTGCTGGCCGAGGCGCCGCTGCGGGTGCGCAAGCTCGTCGGCCTGGCGCCCGTCCCCGCCGGGGCCTACCCGCTGGACGCCGACGGCGAGGCGCTGTTCTACGGCGCCGCCGAGGACCGCGAGAAGCGGTACGCGATCCTCGACCTGGTCACCGGGCAGCGGGCGGGCCGGGTCTGGCTGGACCGCATGGTCGACCAGTCGCTCTGGCTCTCCACACCCGAGGCCTTCGGCGGGTACGTGCGGGACTGGGCGACGGCCGACCTGGAACGCCGCATCAGCGGGAACCCCGTCCCCGTCAAGGTGATCGTGGGCGCACACGACCTCGCCCTGACCGCCGACGTGATGCGCGGCACCTGGCTCGCCCACTACCCCAACGCCGAACTGGAGGAGCTCGACGGCAGCGGCCACTACCCGATGTACGAGACGCCGGTGGCGCTGGCCACCTCGCTGGAGTCCTTCCTGCACAACTGACACCCGCCTTCACCCGGCCGGGTGCGCTTCGCGGCGAGGGGCGGAGACCTGTAGCAGGCTCCTCCGCATGACTGACGATCCGTCAGTGCAGTCGCCTCGACCTCGCGGAGATCTCCATGGCCAACGTCCCGAAAGACCTCAAGTACACCAAGGACCACGAGTGGGTGCGGACCACCGGCAAGGACAAGGCCCGCGTGGGCATCACCGACTACGCGCAGAAGCAGCTCGGCGACGTCGTCTTCGCCGACATCCCCACCATGGGGAAGCAGCTCGAATCCGACGAAGCGTTCGGCACGGTGGAGTCCGTCAAGGCGGTGAGCGAGATCTTCATGCCGCTCACCGGAACGGTCACCGCGGTGAACGAGGGCCTGGGCGACGAACCCGAGCTGATCAACACGGACCCGTACGGCGACGGCTGGATCATCGAGCTCACCGTCGCCCAGCCTGACGAGCTGAAGCAGTTGCTCACGGCCGCCCAGTACGAGGCCTTCATCTCCAGCCGTTCGGAGTAGCCACCCCGGGCCGAGCGCACAGGAAGTCGGACTTGCCGACCTCCTGTGCGCAGCCGGCGCCCGGCCAGGTGGCGGGGGCCAGGGCGAGGTCGGCGCGCGAAGCACTCGGGGGCGCACGGGAGTTGGCGCACGCCTGGTAGACGATGGCGCATGAACCGGAGACCCGCACACATGGGGCGTCTCATACTTCTCGCCTACGTTCGAGTCATGACAGAGAAGCGAGTTGACGAGACGTCACCCGTGCTGGCGGTCGGCGTCCCCGGAGCGGTCGAGCGACACGTCGGGCTGCAGCTCGCCGCCGCCGGGGTGCGCGTGCGGACCCTGACACAGCGGGCCCTGCTCGACCCGGCATCGCTGGAGGCGGCGGTCCAGGAGGCGGGCGCGGTGCTGCTGGGGTGGCCGTTCCCCACGGCGGACGAGGCGGCGGACGCGGTGGGGGTGCTGGCCCGGGAGGTCGGGCGGGTGGTGTTCCTCTCCTCGACGACCGTCCGGGCCGAGGGCGAGGTGGAGGCGCTGCTCGCCGGGAGCGGGGTCCGGCACACGGTGCTGCGGGCGCACGGGTTCACCGCCGCGCTCCAGTGGGCGCAGGAGATCCGCTCCGGGGGCGCCGTGCAGGGCTACGGCGGCGCGGCCGGACTGAACCCGGTGGACGAGCGGGACATCGCGGCGGTCGCCGTCCGCGCCCTCACCGAGGACGGCCACGACGGCGCGCACTACCTGCTCACCGGCCCGGAGTGCCCGACCCAGGCGGAACAGGTGGACATCATCGGCGAGGCCGCCGGCCGCCCGGTGAAGTGGCAGGAGATCCCCCGCGAGGCGGCCCGCCGCCGCATGTCCGCCACCGGCCGGCCCGGGGCGGCCGTCGACAGCGCACTGGAGTTCATCCACGCCCGCATCACCACCCCAAACCCGGCCACCACAACGGTCCAGGACCTCACCGGCCACCCACCCCGCAACTTCCGCACCTGGGCCACGGATCACGCGTCCCTGTTCCGTTAGGGCGTGCCCGGCCGGCGGCCGGGCCGCTCAGATCCCCAGGCCCCGGATGATCAGGTCCAGCAGGGCGAAGACGAACAGCGAGATGCCCACGAAGCCGTTGGTCTGGAAGAACGCCCGGTTCAGCTTGGAGAGGTCGTTCGGCTTGACGATGGTGTGCTCGTAGACGAACGCCCCCGCGACGACGACCAGGCCGACCCAGAACGCCGCACCGGCGTGGGTCAGGAGCGCGAACCACCCCAGCAGGAGCGTCGTGACGACGTGGCACACCCGTGCGCCCCAGATGGCCGCCGGGATGCCGAAGCGGGCCGGTACCGACCGCACCTTGCCGTGCCGGTCGGACTCGACGTCCTGGCAGGCGTAGATGAGGTCGAAGCCGCCGATCCACACGCCGACCGCGACGCCCAGTACGAGGGCGTCCCACGACCAGGTGCCGGTCACCGCGAGCCAGGCGCCGACCGGGCCCATGGCCTGGGCGAGGCCCAGGATGGCCTGCGGGAAGTCGGTGAAGCGCTTGCCGTACGGGTAGACCACCATCGGCACGACGGCGACCGGCGCGAGCGCCAGGCAGAGCGGGTTGAGCATCGCCGCCGCGCCGAGGAAGACGATCAGCGCCACGGCCGAGCCGGCGTACGCCGTCTTCAGCGACACCGCGCCCGTGACGAGTTCGCGCGAGGCCGTGCGCGGGTTCCGGGCGTCGATCTCGCGGTCGATGATCCGGTTGGCGGCCATGGCGAAGGTGCGCAGGCCGACCATGCAGACGGTGACGATGAACAGCTCGCCCCAGTGCACCCGCTTGTCGGCGAGGAACATGGCCGTCAGTGCGGCGGTGTAGGCGAAGGGCAGGGCGAAGACCGAGTGCTCGATCATCACCAGGCGCAGGAAGGCCTTCGTGCGCCCCGGGGTTTCGACGGCAGCCGTGCTCACAGCCCGTATTCCTTCCAGCGGCGGGACACCAGGGCGGCCGTGGCCGGGTCCGACTCGACCATCTCGGGCCACCCGCCGTCGCGGGTGTACCCCTCCTCGGGGAGCTTGCGGGTCGCGTCGATGCCGGCCTTGCCGCCCCAGAACTGCTGGTAGGAGGCGTGGTCGAGGTGGTCGACCGGGCCCTCGACGACGGTGAGGTCGCGGCTGTAGTCGACGTTGCCGAAGGCCCGCCAGGCGACCTCCTGGTAGTCGTGCACGTCGCAGTCGGAGTCCACCACGATGATCAGCTTGGTCAGCGACATCATGTGGGCGCCCCAGATGGCGTGCATCGTCTTCTGGGCGTGCTTGGGGTACTTCTTGTCGATCGAGACGATCACGCAGTTGTGGAAGCCGCCGGCCTCGGGCAGGTCGTAGTCGACGATGTCCGGGATGATGATCTTCAGCAGCGGCAGGAAGAACCGCTCGGTGAACTTGCCCAGCGGGCCGTCCTCGGTCGGCGGGCGGCCGACCACGATGGACTGGAGGATCGGGCGGCGGCGCATCGTCACGCAGTCGATCTTCAGCGCCGGGAACGGCTCCTGCGGGGTGTAGAAGCCGGTGTGGTCGCCGAACGGGCCCTCGGGGAGCATCTCGCCGGGCTCCAGCCAGCCCTCCAGCACCACCTCGGCGTCGGCCGGGACCTGGAGCGGGACGGTCTTGCAGTCGACCATCTTCACCCGCTCCCCGGCGACGAAGCCGGCGAACAGGTACTCGTCGATGTCGCCGGGCAGCGGCGCGGTGGCCGCGTAGGTCACGGCGGGCGGGCAGCCGAAGGCGATCGCGACCGGCAGCCGCTCGCCGCGCTTCGCGGCCACCGCGTAGTGGTTGCGGCTGTCCTTGTGGATCTGCCAGTGCATGCCGATGGTGCGGCGGTCGTGCCGCTGGAGCCGGTAGAGCCCGAGGTTGCGGATGCCGCTGTCCGGGTCCTTGGTGTGGGTGAGGCCCAGGTTGAAGAAGGAGCCGCCGTCCATCGGCCAGGTGAACAGGGCGGGCAGCTCGTCCAGGTTGACGTCGTCGCCGGTGAGCACGACCTCGTGGACCGGTGCGTCGCCGGACTTCACGTGCCGGGGCGGCACGTGCGCCATCGAGGCGAGCTTGCCGAAGGCGTCCCGGAAGCCGGTGAAGCCCTGCGGCAGCTCGGGCTTGAGCAGGCCGGCGATCTTCTCCGCGATGTCGTCCGGGCCCTTGAGGCCGAGCGCCTTGGCGAGGCGCCGCTCGGTGCCGAAGACGTTCATCGCGAGCGGCATCGACGAGCCCTTGACGTTCTCGAAGAGCAGCGCGGGGCCCTTGGCCTTCTGGACCCGGTCGACGATCTCGCCGATCTCCAGGTGCGGGTCCACCTCTGCCTTGATGCGCTTGAGGTCGCCCTCACGGTCGAGTGCCCGCAGGAACGAGCGGAGATCGTCGTATGCCATGCCTGTCAGTATCCGCCACCGGATAGCCTGGCTCCGTCAAGGGCCCCGGGAAGGCACCCGCCCCGACCGCCCCGCAGGGAGATCGCCGCCGTGCTGAGAATTCTTCTGACCATCGTCCTTCCGCTCGCGCTCTGGGTGTGGGCGTTCATCGACTGCCTGACCACGCCCGAGGACCTGGTGAAGCACCTGCCCAAGCCGGTGTGGGTGCTCATCGTGCTGCTGTTCCCGCCGGTGGGCCCGATCGCCTGGCTGGTGGCCGGCAAGCAGCGCGGCCTCCTGCGGACCGGGGCGCCCGACGACGCCGACGGTCGTCCGGGGCAGCCGGTCCGGCGCGACGGCCGCCCGCTCGCACCGGACGACGACCCCGAATTCCTCGCTTCGTTGAAGAGGAGCGACAACGATCACGAGGACATGCTGAAGCGGTGGGAGGCCGATTTGCGCCGCCGCGAGCAGGAGCTGCGGGGCGAGGACGAGCCCGAGGACGGCCGAAAGAGCTGATCGGAGCCACTGGGGGGATCCCCCGGACAGCCCACCCGAACGGCACCGGGTGGGCTGTGGTGTTTTTGGCGCTTCCCTACGACTCGGCGCCGTCTAGCACGGATCCGCACCGGTTCCCGACCGGACTTGAGCGGGGCTTGAGCAAGGCGCAAGAGAGCCGCCCTACATTACTGAACGAGGGCCCTGACCTGCGCTTTTCTTCATGTTCAGATCATCGGGCCATCACCTGACCGACAGCCCCCGGTATTCGAACGGACACCCAGTGCTCCGGCTTCGACACCACCGCTTCTGTGCAGGCCTGACATCTAAACGGACCTGACCTTGTACGGAATCGACGCCGAAACCAACGCACGGCCCCTCGTACAGTCATAAGTGAAGAAAGTGATTCGCAGCCGGGGGCACAGCAGACGTTGGCTGTCGGACAGTTCCCTCACCCTTGGAGTGGTTCGAGATGACGGTTGTGCATGAGGCGCCAGTCGACGGCGAGGTCCCCGAGGTCGCGGCCGACGCCCGCGGGCGGGTCGCCGAGCTGCACGAACTGCGCGAGAAGGTGCGGCGCGGCCCCAGCGAGAAGGCCACCGAGGCCCAGCACGCGAAGGGCAAGCTGACCGCCCGCGAGCGCATCGACCTGCTGCTGGACGAGGGCTCCTTCCGCGAGGTCGAGCCGCTGCGCCGGCACCGCGCCCAGGGCTTCGGCCTGGAGGCGAAGAAGCCGTACACCGACGGTGTGATCGTCGGCTGGGGCACCGTGCACGGGCGGACCGTCTTCACCTACGCGCACGACTTCCGGATCTTCGGCGGCGCGCTGGGCGAGGCCCACGCGCAGAAGATCCACAAGATCATGGACATGGCCATCGCCGCCGGAGCCCCCCTGGTCTCCCTCAACGACGGCGCCGGCGCCCGCATCCAGGAGGGCGTCACCGCCCTCGCCGGCTACGGCGGCATCTTCCAGCGCAACACCAGGGCCTCCGGCGTCATCCCGCAGATCTCCGTCATGCTCGGCCCCTGCGCCGGCGGCGCCGCCTACTCCCCCGCGCTGACCGACTTCGTGTTCATGGTCCGCGAGACCTCCCAGATGTTCATCACCGGACCCGACGTCGTCCAGGCCGTCACCGGCGAGAAGATCAGCCAGAACGGCCTCGGCGGCGCCGACGTCCACGCCGGCGTCTCCGGCGTCTCCCACTTCGTCTACGACGACGAGCAGTCCTGCATCGAGGAAGTCCGCTACCTCCTCTCCCTGCTCCCCCAGAACAACCGCGAGATGCCGCCCCCCGCCGTCAACGACGACCCCGTCGAGCGCCGCAACGACACCCTCCTCGACCTCGTCCCCGCCGACGGCAACCGCCCCTACGACATGCGCAAGGTCATCGAGGAGATCGTCGACCACGGCGAATACCTCGAAGTCCACGAACGCTGGGCCACCAACGTCCTGTGCGTCCTGGCCCGCATCGACGGCCACGTCACCGGCATCATCGCCAACCAGCCCCAGTCCCTCGCCGGCGTCCTCGACATCAACGCCAGCGAGAAGGCCGCCCGCTTCGTCCAGATGTGCGACGCCTTCAACATCCCCCTCGTCACCATGCTCGACGTCCCCGGCTTCCTGCCCGGCGTCGACCAGGAGCACGACGGCATCATCCGCCACGGCGCCAAGCTCCTCTACGCCTACTGCAACGCCACCGTGCCCCGCATCCAGCTCATCCTGCGCAAGGCCTACGGCGGCGCCTACATCGTCATGGACTCCCGCTCCATCGGCGCCGACCTCTCCTACGCCTGGCCCACCAACGAGATCGCCGTCATGGGCGCCGAAGGCGCCGCCAACGTCATCTTCCGCCGCGACATCAACGCCGCCGAAGACCCCGACGCCATGCGCGCCCAGAAGATCAAGGAATACAAGAACGAACTGATGCACCCGTACTACGCGGCCGAACGCGGCCTCGTCGACGACGTCATCGACCCCGCCGAGACCCGCCAGGTGATCGCCTCCGCCCTGGCCATGCTCCGCACCAAGCACGCCGACCTGCCCAGCCGCAAACACGGCAACCCGCCGATGTAACGCCCGCGCCCACGCGCGGCCCGCAGCACGCAGTTCCGAGCGACCACCACACACCACAAGCCACCGGGGGAGAAAACCAGACCATGACTGCTTCCGCCGAACCCCTCGTCCGTATCGTCCGCGGCTCGCTCTCCGACGAGGAGCTGGCCGCCCTCACCGCCGTGCTGATGGCCCGGGCGGCCGTCGCGCAGCAGGCCGCCGCGACCGCGCAGGTCGAGCCGATCGCCAACTGGCAGCGCCTGGAGCGCCGCCCGGCCTACTACTCGCCGGTCAGCTGGCAGCAGGCCGCCTGACGGCCCGGAACCTCCCGCGACGGCCGGTCACCCCACCCGGGTGGCCGGCCTTCCGGCCTTCCCGGCGGCCTGGGGCACCCGTCCCGGCCGGTCCGACCACCGGGTGTCCGCTCCGCCCCGGCGCGGCTCGGTAGAATACCTACTGGACGGTATGCGGCCCGCCGCCCCGTCGGCCCCCATAGGATCGGCCGCTGCCGATGGACCAGAACTATCCAGGGAGGCTGCGATGGCCAGGCAGGCCCGCGCGCTGGCGACCCGCCAGACGGTACTCCTCGCGGCGGCCGAGGTGTTCGACGAGCGGGGCTACGCCGCCGCCACGATGTCCGAGATCCTGGACCGGGCCGGTGTCACCAAGGGCGCGCTGTACTTCCACTTCCACTCGAAGGAGGAGCTGGCGCTCGCCGTCATCGAGGGGCAGGGCGCCTGGCTGGGCACCTGGCAGCCGTCCTCGGACAGCCCGGTGCAGACCCTGATCGACCTCGGGTACGCCTTCGCCCACGCCCTCCAGGACGACCCGCTGGTGCGCGGCAGCATCCGGCTGACGATCGAGCACGGCAGCTTCACCCAGCCGCAGATCGCCGCCTACCAGGGCTGGTCCGACGTGGCCCGCGGGCTGCTGGAACGCGCCCGGGACGCCGGGGACCTCCACCCGGGGATCGACCTGGCGGCCGCCGCCGGGGTGATCACCGGGGCCGTCACCGGGATCCAGCTGAGCTCCCAGGTGCTGACCGACCGGCGGGACCTGATCCAGCGGATGTCCGACCTGTGGACACTGGTGCTGCCCGGCCTGGTCCAGCCGCACGCGCTCGCCCGGCTGAGCGTCGCCGAGCGCGTGCCCTCCTAGGGGCTCTAGAAGCCTCTTGAAGATCTTGCTCTGGCCGCCCGACTCACCCCAGATTGCCGGTAAATGTCAATCAGGTCGAACTGGTACAAGCCGGGCGCGCTTTCAACATCTTCATCAGTCTTCTAGGGGCTCTCCGCCCAGGGCCGCTCAGAGCCGGTAGCCGGCGCAGTGCTCCACCGCCACCAGGGCCGGCAGCGCGGCCGCCCAGAGCCGGCCGACGGCCTCCGGGCCGGGCCGGTCGGCCTCCTCGGCGGCGAGCAGCACCTGGCCGGCCGCCATCGTCGTCAGCAGTTCGGCGGCGGCCCGGCGGTCCAGCCCGGGGCGCAGCTCGCCGGCCTCGGCGGCGCGGTCCAGCAGCCGGTGGACGACGGCGGTGAGGCTGCGCCAGGCGGCGTCCGTGCCGGGCGGGCCGTCCGGGGTGTCGGCCCGGGGCGGGCCCTGGCGGCCGAGCCGGACGCCGGCCCGGACCATCACGTCCTCGCGCAGCAGCCGGGCGAGTTCGTGCGAGAAGTCGATCAGGCCCTGGAGGGCCGGTCCGCCGGAGCGCAGGGCGCGCAGCGCGGCCGAGCCGATCTCGCGCCCGGCGGCGGCGCGCACGCCGTCGGCGAGGGCCTGCTTGGAGACGAAGTGGAAGTAGAGGGCGCCCTTGCTCACCCCGGCCCGGCGGCTGATGTCGACCAGGCTGGCGGCCTCGAAGCCCACGCCGGCGAACGTGTCCGCCGCGGCGAGCAGCACGGCACGCCTGGTCCGCCCCGCGCGTTCCTGCTTGACCACTGGGCCCCTCCGGACTCGGCCGGACGCGTTTCCCCCCGCCCGCCCCGCTGCTGTCAGCGCGCCGCCGTTGGGGGCGACGCCTCGCATGCGGACGGCGCCGACCGAAACCGCATGGTTGGTATCTAATCTAGCTCCTTCGCGGACCCCGCCGTCCAGTGGGGAGCACCCCCGCCCCGGGCCTGCCGCCCCCCGGGCGGCCATTACCCCAGTCCAGGGTAGGGGTAGCGTGGTCGCGTCGGGCTGCGCGGCAGGGGCCACCCCAGACGCAGAAGAGAAACCGGGTGGTCTGTATGTTTTATCTCAGGCGACCGTACCGGCCGCTCGACCGTCACCCTGGAGTAGGGCCCGTCATGCCATTGATCGTAGAGCCGGACGCCCACGGTCCGTACGCCCACCCCGGTCCCGGCTACGACTTCCACGAGCGGACCGTCTCCCGCCACCTGGTGCACCGCACCTCGGTGTCCGAGGTGTTCCTCACCGGCTGGCAGGCCACCGGTCCGTACGACTTCCTGCTCGGCGCCCAGTGGCCCCGGCTGCACGCCTTCTACCGCCTGCCCGGGGACCGCTTCCACGACCCGGTGCTGATGGCCGAGACCATCCGGCAGGCCGGGCTGCTGATCGGCCACGCCGGCTTCGGGGTGCCGCGCGGCCACCACTTCGTCATGGAGGACCTCTCCTACGCGCTCGGCCCGGACGGGCTGCGCGGCCTGGCCGTCACCACCGGGCCGGCCTCGCTGATGCTCGCGGTCGGCTGCGAGGACGTCCGGATGCGGCACGGCCGGCTGGTCTCGCTGCGGGTGCACATCGACATATCCCGGGACGGCCACCCGATCGGCCACGGCTCCGGCCAGTTGCGGGTCGTCTCCCCCGCCTCCTACGCCCGGCTGCGCGGCCCCGAGCGGCGGGCCGCCACCCTGCCCCGGCCGCCCGCGCCCACCGCGCCCGAGCTGGTCGGCCGCGCACAGCCCACGGACGTCGTGCTCAGCCCCACCCTGCGGCCCGACACCTGGCTGCTGCGCACCGACGCCGGGCACCCGGTGCTGTTCGACCACGAGCTGGACCACGTGCCCGGGATGCTGGTGCTGGAGGCCGCCCGGCAGGCCGCCCAGCGGCTGCGCCACCCCGAACCGGTGGTACCGGTCGAGCTGGTGACGTCCTTCGACCGCTACATCGAGCTGGACCGGCCCTGCCTCGTCCAGGCGGTCCACGAGCAGGCGCCGGACGGCCGCCGGCTGCCCGTCCGGGTGCTGCTGGTCCAGGACGGGCGGACGGCGGCCGACTGCCGGCTGCTCACCGAACCGATCGACGGGCCCGCCGACGGATCGGCGGACAGGCCGGCGGACAGACGGGGTGACAGACCCGGCGACAGACCGGCCGAGCCGCCGACGGTGCCCGCCCGGCGGGAGGCCTTCGACGACCGCCCCGCCGACCAGCGCATCGGCAGCCCCCGGCTGCCGCTGGCCAGTTGAACGGCCTCCCCTGAGCACCCCTTGAACGCCCCTTGAGCGCCCCTTGAACACCCCCTGAGTACCCCCTGGCCGCCCGCTAGGCGGCGACCAGTGCCGACGGCCGACCCGCGTGCATCACGCTGAGGTTGGTGGCCAGCCGGACCGGGTCCTGGGCCAGCCAGAGCCGCAGCGCCGCGCCCAGCATCGCGCTGGCCGACTCGATCCGGACCTCGGTGACCTGCGCGATCCGCGCCGCGCCGGGCACCAGCAGGTCGGCCAGCGGGGTCGGCAGCCAGACCGTCAGCGCGCACGGCGCCGGCGCCGTCAGAGCGCCCAGCAGGCGGTAGGCGTCCCCCGGCGAGCTGAGCGTGGGGATGATGTCCAGCAGGCCGTCGGCCACCACCTCGGACACGTCGCTGCGGTGTCCCTGGGCGAGCCGGCGGAGCAACGTGCGCTCGGCGGCGGTGATTCGGACGGTCAGCATGACCTCGTCGCACTCCATGCGCGATTTCCTCCTCGTTCCTCCCCGTGCCGGCCGGCGGCCGGCACGAACTACCCCTGTCGCACCTCGGCCCGGCTACCTTCTGCGGAGAGCCGGGCCGGTGGGTGACTGTGTGCCCCGGTCAGATCCCCGCGTAGGAGTGCTTGCCGGTGACGAAGATGTTCACGCCGTAGTAGTTGAAGAGCCAGCAGGCGAAGGCCGCCAGCGCCAGGTAGGCCGCCTTGCGGCCCTTCCAGCCGGCCGTCGCGCGGGCGTGCAGGTAGCAGGCGTAGGCGACCCAGGTGATGAACGACCAGGTCTCCTTCGGGTCCCACTCCCAGTACTTGCCCCAGGCCGCCTCGGCCCAGATCGCGCCCGCGATGATGGTGAAGGTCCAGAGCGGGAAGACCAGGGCGTTGATCCGGTAGGACAGCTTGTCGAAGGTGGACGCGGCGGGCAGCCGGCGCCAGACCGACGCCGGGGTGCCCAGCGGGCCGGTGGTCAGGCCGGCCGCGATCCGCTTGTCGAAGGAATCCTTGCCGAGGTACAGCAGCGTGGCGATGAACGCCGCGTAGAAGGCGCCGCCGCAGAAGATCGCGGTCGAGACGTGGATCGCCAGCCACGGCGAGTGCAGCGCCGGGACGAGCTGCTCGGAGTCGGTGTAGAGCACCGTGGTGGCGATGCCGAGGGTCAGCAGCCCCGCGAGCACGACCGGCAGGCCGAGCCAGCGGACGTTCTTCTTCGAGGCCAGCAGCACCAGGTACGCCGCCGTCATGGCGAAGGCGAAGGCGCAGGAGAACTCGTACATGTTGCCCCACGGCCAGCGGGAGACCGAGAGGCCGCGGGTGACGATGCCGCCGGCGTGCAGCAGGGCACCCAGCACGGTGAGCGAGACCGCGATCCGGCCGGCCAGGTCGGCCCGGGTGCTGTTGCCGGCCGCGCCCGGGCCGTCCTCCTCGTCCGCGCCGCGCCCGCTGGTGACCACCGTCGCACCCTCGCCCGCCAGGGCGGTGCGGGTGAGCGTGGTGGTGCCACCGCCGGCCCCCGCCACGGTGACGGTGACCTTCTTCGCGCCCTTGGTCCCGGCGACGGTCTCGGACAGGCTGCCCGACTGCTCCGTCGAGCGGACGGCGACGGCGCCCTTGCTGCCGAAGGTCCACTCGATCATGTGGGCGAACATGGCGAGCGTGTAGACCACCATCGCCGAATAGATCAGCTTGTTGGAGAGGTCGGCCAGCTGTGGGTCGACCCCCGAGGCGAGATGCACCGTCTACTCCTTGGAGTTCTGGTCGGCAGGGACTGCGGGGTCTGCGGGTGCGTCCGAAGCCGCGGCGGCCTCGGCTGTGGGGCCTTCGGGCGCGGGGCCTTCGGGCGCGGCGTCGTCCTCGTCCTCCGACGCCGGGGCGTCGTCCTGGAGGTCCACCGCGAGTTCGGCCAGTTCCTCGGCGATCTTCGCCGACTCACTGCGGGCCAGACCGGCCAGCTCCACCTGGGTGCCGCCGCCCGGCAGGGCGACCGCGCGCACCCAGATCCGGCGGCGCTGCACGAACAGCGAGCCGATCAGGCCGAGGATCGCCAGCACCGCACCGGTCAGGGCGATCGTGTTGCCCGGGCGGTGCGAGACGTTGAAGCTGGCCCACTGCTTGTAGCCCTCGAAGGTGACGCTGCCGTAGCCGTCCGGCAGGTCCCAGGCCTGGCCGGGCTTGAGCCGGGCCTTGGCGGGCTGGCCGTCCTGGGTCAGCTGGGTCAGCTTGCGGGTGTTGAGCTGGTAGATGTTCTGCGGCAGGCCGGAGTCGGTGCCCAGGTCGCCCGCGAAGGCGTTCAGCACCAGCTCGGGGGCGGCGTCGCCGGGGAAGAGCGAGATCGGGCCGGTGCCCTCGAAGCTCAGCGGCGCGGTCGGCAGGAAGTAGCCGGAGAAGCCCATCTGGGTCGAGCTGCCGTCCGGTCCGACGCCGTAGTCGGAGACCTTCACGACACCGGTCGAGGTCAGGTTGCCGTCCTGCGGCAGGAACGGCACGGAACCCCGGTAGACGACGTCGCCCTTGCCGTTCTTGACGGTGATGACCGGGGCGTAGCCGTGGCCGATCAGGAAGACCTTGCTGCCGCCGATCTCCAGCGGGTGGTTGACCTCGATCGTGCCCTGCTTGAGCTTCGAGGTGTCCTCGCCCGCCGTGTACTCAACGTTCGCGGTGAACTGCCGGGCGGCGCCGATCTGGTCGCCCTTGTCCTGGAACTTGGCGGTGAAGCCGTTCAGCTTCAGGTAGAAGGGGTCGAGGTCCTCGGTGCCGTAGAACCGCGTGCCGTTGAAGTCGTCGAGCTGGGTGATGGTGTTGGAGTAGCCCTCGCCCTCGACCATCAGCTTGCCGCCGGTGCCGGACGCCAGGCTGGCCCAGGCGAAGCCGCCGAGCAGCGCGAACAGCGACATGTGGAAGAGCAGGTTGCCGACCTCGCGCAGGTAGCCCTTCTCGGCGGCCACCGAGTCGCCGGCCAGGTTGGTGCGGAACCGGCGCTTGCGCAGCAGCCGGTGGGCGGCGGCGTTCACCGCGTCGGCGTCCGCCTCGGTGCGCCAGGCCGCGTAGACCGGCATCCGGGTCAGGTTGCGCGGCGCGGTCGGCGGCTGGGCCCGCAGCACGCCGACGAACTGCCAGGTGCGCGGGACGATGCAGCCGGCCAGCGAGACGAACAGCAGGATGTAGATCGCGGAGAACCAGACCGAGCTGTAGACGTCGAACAGCTGGAGCTTCTCGTAGATCGGCGCGACCGCGGTGTGGTGCGTCTTCCACGCCTCGACCTTGAGCAGGCCCTGGCCGTTCTGGTACTGCGGGATCAGCGAGCCCGGGATGGCGGCCAGCGACAGCAGGAAGAGCAGGATCAGCGCGACCCGCATCGAGGTCAGCTGGCGCCACATCCAGCGCGCCCAGCCCAGGACCCCTATGCCGGTCGGGCCCTCGGACTCGACCGGCGCGGTGCTGAGCCGCTCGGCGGCCGCGTCGTCCGGCGCCAGGGGCAGCTCGGCCTCGGTCGTGGTCTTGCTCACGGTCAGATTCCGATCGAGAAGTCGGCGGTCCAGGACTGCAGTTCACTCATCGTCGAGTCCCAGATCCCGGTGACGAGCAGCAGACCGACCGCGACGAGCATGCCGCCGCCGATCCGCATGACGAGCGGGTAGTGCCGCTTGACCCAGCCGAAGGCACCCAGTGCCCGGCGGAAGGCGAGCGCGGCCACGATGAACGGTACGCCCAGGCCGAGGCAGTAGAAGGTCATCAGCAGGGCGCCGCGCTCCGCGTCGGCCTGGTTCAGGGCCAGGTTCTGGACGGTCGCCAGGGTCGGGCCGATGCAGGGCGTCCAGCCGACGCCGAACACCATGCCGAGCAGCGGTGCGCCCCACAGGCCGACCGCCGGGCGGCGGTGGGAGCGCACCTCGCGCATGCTCAGACCGGGGACGAGGCCCATGAAGGCGAGGCCCATCACGATGGTCAGCGCGCCGAGCACGATCGAGATGACCCGCTTGTGCGCCTGGAGGGTGTCGCCGAACTGGCCGAACAGCGCCCCGCCCGAGACGAACACCGCGGTGAAGCCGAGGATGAACAGCGTCGCCCCGAGCAGCATCCGGCCGCGCCGGGCACCGCGGGCGTCCGCGAGGTCGGCGGCGGAGAAGCCGGTCACGTACGACAGGTAGCCGGGGACGAGCGGCAGCACGCAGGGCGAGAAGAACGAGACCAGCCCGGCGGCCAGCGCGATCGGCGCGGCCACCAGCAGTGCCCCGCTCTGGAGGGTCCCGGTGTTGTCGGCGAGTTGTAGCGGCAGGCTCACTGCTTCTGCTCCGCGACCACCGGCTGGAGGATCGACTCCAGCGCGTCCTGGGTCGTGCCGCCGACGGCGCGGGCGGCCAGCTTGCCGTCGCGGTCGACGATCAGGGTGGTCGGGAGCGACTGCAGGCTGAGGCTGCCCTTGGGGAACTTGAGCAGCTGGGTGCCGGCCGGGTCGAAGATGCTCGGGTAGGTGACGCCCTGCTCCTGCTCGAAGCGGACGGCGTTGGTCTTGTCGCTGTCCCGGGTGTTGACGCCGAGGAACTGGACGCCCTGGTCCTTGTACTTCTCCGAGACGGCCTGGAGGCTCTTCGCCTCGGCCCGGCACGGCCCGCACCAGGAGCCCCAGACGTTCAGCACCACGACCTTGCCGTGGTAGTCCGAGAGCTTGGTCTGGCCGCCGTCCAGGGTCTCCCCGGAGATGTCGGGGGCGCTCCCACGCTTGCCGGTGTCCACCTTCGACAGGTTGGTCCCCTTGACGGTGACGAAGCCGACCTGGCCTTCGCCGCTGCCCGACGAGCCCGAGGAGGAACAGCCGGTGAGGACGAGCGCAGCGGCGGCGACAGTGGCGGCGGCTGCGGCGACACGGGGACGAGGGCGCGCCATGGCAGACATGTGAAAAGTTTCGCATGGAGTTCCGGGCAGGTTCGCCGGGGTCCTCCCTAGCGCGTCGCACCCCTTCTGACCTGTGACGGAGTCGGGCCGCCCGGCTCTCGCCGGGCGGCCCGATCCCATATTTACGCGGGGTTTACCAACGGCCCCGCGGGCTCACGCGCCGAAGCTCTTGCCCACCGGCTTGTCCTTGCCGCCCTTGCCGATCAGGTGCGCGGGCAGCAGGTCGCGGGCCGGCTCGCGGTAGCCGACCGAGACGATCTTGTCGCCCTCGAAGGTGAAGCTGGTCAGCGAGGCCAGCGAGCACTGCCGGCGGCGCGGGTCGTGCCAGAGCCGGCGGCGCTCGACGAAGGAGCGGACGATCCAGATCGGCAACTGGTGGCTGACGCAGACCGCCTCGTGCCCGCGCGCGGCGTCCCGGGCGGCGCCGAGCGCGCCCATCATCCGCACCACCTGGTCGAGGTAGGGCTCGCCCCAGGAGGGCTTGAACGGGTTGGTGAGGTACTTCCAGTAGCCCGGGTTCCGCAGCGAGCCGTCGCCGACGCCGAAGGTCTTGCCCTCGAAGATGTTGTCCGCCTCGATCAGCCGCTCGTCCGCCGCGACGTCCAGGCCGTGCGCCTTGGCGATCGGCCCGGCGGTCTCCTGGGCCCGCTCCAGCGGGGACGCCACCACGTGGGTGATGTCCCGGCCGGCCAGGTCCTCGGCGACCCGCTCGGCCATCTCCCGGCCCAGCTCGGACAGCCGGTAGCCCGGCAGGCGCCCGTACAGGATGCCCTCCGGGTTGTGCACCTCACCGTGCCGCATCAGATGGACGACGGTGATCTCTTTGGCGCTCACTTCTCAGTACTCCTGGGGCTCGCAGGGATGGACTAGGCCGTGGCCGCGGCGGCCGCGCGGGCGGCGGCCGGAAGGGCGGCGGCGATCCGCTCGATCGCCCGCTCGTCGTGGGCCGCCGAGACGAACCAGGACTCGAAGGCGGACGGCGGCAGGTAGACGCCCTCGGCGAGCATCGCGTGGAAGAAGGCGGTGAAACGGTACGCCTCCTGGGTCTTGGCCTCGTCGTAGTTGGTGACGGCGGCCTCGGTGAAGAACACCGAGAACATGTTCCCGGCGGTCTGCAGCCGGTGCGTCACGCCCTCCTTGGTGAGCGCCTCCGACACCAGGCCGGAGATCTCGGCGGCGACCTTGTCCACCGTCGCGTACACCTCGTCGGTGCAGCCGCGCAGTTGGGCCAGGCCGGCCGCGGTGGCGATCGGGTTACCGGACAGGGTGCCCGCCTGGTAGACCGGGCCGGCCGGGGCCAGGTGGGCCATCACGTCGGCGCGACCGCCGAAGGCCGCGGCCGGGAAGCCGCCGCCCATGACCTTGCCGAAGGTCAGCAGGTCCGGCGCCCAGCCCTCGTTCGCCGCCTCCAGGCCGTACCAGCCGGCCTTGGAGACGCGGAAGCCGGTCATCACCTCGTCCGAGACGAACAGCGCGCCGTTCGTCCGGCAGAGCCGGGCCAGGCCCGCGTTGAAGCCGGGCAGCGGCGGGACGACGCCCATGTTGCCGGGCGAGGCCTCGGTGATCACGCAGGCGATCTCGCCCGGGTGGGCGGCGAAGGCCTGCTCGACGGCGGCCAGGTCGTTGTAGGGCAGCACGATGGTGTCGCCGGCCTGGGCGCCGGTGACGCCCGGGGTGTCCGGCAGGCCGAAGGTGGCCACGCCCGAACCGGCGGCGGCCAACAGGGCGTCCACGTGGCCGTGGTAGCAGCCGGCGAACTTCACCACCTTCGCGCGCCCGGTGAAGCCGCGGGCCAGCCGGATCGCGGACATGGTGGCCTCGGTGCCGGAGGAGACCAGGCGGACCTGCTCGACCGGGGCGACCCGGCCGACGATCTCCTCGGCCAGCTCGACCTCGCCCCGGCCGGGCGTGCCGAAGGAGGTGCCGCGGGTGACCGCCTGCTGGACGGCGTCGATCACCGCGGGGTACGCGTGGCCGAGGATCATCGGACCCCACGAGCACACCAGGTCGACGTACTCGCGGCCGTCGGCGTCGGTGAGATAGGGGCCGGTGCCGGACACCATGAAGCGCGGCGTGCCGCCGACCGCGCGGAAGGCGCGCACCGGGGAGTTGACGCCGCCGGGCGTCACGACGGAGGCGCGGTCGAACAGCGACTGGGACTGGGGGGCTTCGTAGGGGTAGCTCACGGGAGACATGGTCTCAAATCGTGTCCTTGAGCTCTGCATGTCGGACCCGATCATCTGGAACGATGATCCGGGCACCGTTGTCTGTACGGTTGTCCGTACAGACGGGGCCGCTGACTGCTCCGGAGCACGGACCAGTCAGACTGTGCACTCAGAGTGCGCAAGTGTTCCGGTTGTGTGCAGGGGTGTGGAGAGGACTGCCGCGTACCGCGAGTGGGTACGGCGGCGCATGACGGGTAAGGAGCACGTCCGGAGGGACGCCGGACGTGCGGGGGTCTGTCGATTCCGGCGAATTCCGGTGAGGATGGTCCGAGTGTCCGAGGCGCAGGACGGCTACGACGAGGCTGCGGGGGGCTCCCGCAGGCCCGCCGAAACCGCACGCGGGGGTAAGGGAGCGGGCACGGGTCGTGGCCGCCGCGGCGGCGAGAGGCGGGGTGAGGGACGCGTGGGGGTGACGTACAAGTACTTCGGCGCACCGGATCGCGCCACCGCCGCCAGAGTCCCCACCGCCCTCGGACCCGGCGGGCTCGGCTTGGACGCCGGCGAACTCGGTTCGCTCGGGCGGCTCGGCGACCTGATGGAGACCAGCGGCTCCCCCAACGGCCACCTCTCCACCAAGATCAAGCCGGAGACCATGAGCGCCATGGTCCTCACCGGCATCCAGGGCGTCCCGCTGCACCAGGTCCCGCCGCTGGAACTCGTCGTGCTGCACCCCGACTACGCCGTCGTCCAACTCCCGCAGAACGTCGTCGAACCGCTCCGCAAGGCCGACGAGACCGAACTCGGCGCCGCCGCCTTCATCTGGTCCACCGTCCCCGACCGGCGCGGACCGCGCGACGCCTTCGTGATCTACAGCATGCTGCACGAGTGGCAGGACTTCGCCAACCGCCTGCACGAGGCCGGGCACCAGCTGTACTGCCTGGTCTGGCCGTAGGACTTTCCGGGGCCCTTCGCCCCGCCCGTCGAACGGCGGCCAGGGCGAAGGGATGTGACTCCGCCTCAGTTCGTCCGGGCGCGGCGCGCCCGCCGTACCGCCCGTTCGCTCTCCACCGGCTCCGCCAGCGGCCCATCCACCAGGCGCGTCAACGCCGACACGAACACGTCCCGCTCCGGGCCGGGCAGTGACTCCAACACCTCCCGGTGCACCCGGTCGGCGATCGCGGTGCCCCGCTCGACGGCGCGCTCGCCCGCCTCGGTGACGGAGATGATCCTGGCCCGGCGGTCGGTCGCGGACGGGCGGCGCTCGGCCAGGCCCGCCTTCTCCAGCTCGTCCACGGTGACCACCATGGTGGTCTTGTCCAGGTCCGACAGCTCGGCCAGCTGGATCTGGGTGCGCTCGGTCTCCTGCGCGTGGAACAGCACGGAGTACGCGCGGGGGGTGATCCCGAGCTCGGTGAAGGCGGCCGCCATCCGGGTCGCCAGCACGTGGCTCGCGTGGTCCAGCAGGCCGGAGATGTCACGGATCTGGCGCACGGGCGGGGTCGTCGTCATACGTCCGAGATTAGCAACGGCCCGTCCGCTGCCGGATGATCCCGTTGGCAACCAACCCCGGGTCTACGGGATGCCCAACTCGAACAGCGCATACCCCGCGTACCAGCCCGCCGCCACCACGGGCATCGCGAGCAGGCCGACCAGCGAGGACGTCCGCACCCGGCGCAGCGCCACCGCCAGGCCGATGAACAGCGGGAAGGCCGGCAGCAGGTAGCGCGAGATGTTGCCGAAGATCTGGTTGCTGCTCAGCGCGGTGGCGATGGTGAGCACCGTGTAGACCACCAGCACCAGCGGCGGCCGGGTGCGCCACAGCAGCACCAGCAGTCCGGGCAGGGCCATCAGCAGGGCGATCGCGATCAGGTCAGGGGCGGGGTTGGACTGCCAGAAGTTCCAGTGCCCGGTGATCACGTCCATGATCGTGCGGACCGTGGAGGCGCCGCCGTCGAAGTAGCGGTTCCAGGCACCCCGCTGGAGCTTGAAGTAGCCGCCCCAGTCGCCCATCCGGTAGCCGACCCAGACGACGTACCCGATCAGGCCCCACGGGGTGATCAGCATCGCGGTCAGCGGCCGGGCCACCCCGTCGGTGCGCCGGACCAGCGCCACCAGCGCGGCGATCGACACCGCGGCGATCAGCGCGGCGGCGGTCGGCCGGTTGAGGCCCGCCACCAACGCCAGCACGCCGGCCGTCAGCCAGTGGCGGGTCATCACGCAGTAGCAGGCCCAGGCGGACAGCGCGACGAACAGCGAGTCCGAGTAGACCGCCCACTCCACCCCCGAACCCGGGAACAGGCCCCAGATCACCGCGGCGATCACGCCCGCCCGGAAGCCGCCGAGCCGCTCCGCGATCGCGAAGATCCCCGCCGCAGCGACGAGCGAGGCGATCACCGAGACGGCGATCCCGGAGCCGTACGGGCCGAGCCCGGTGACCGCGCCGACCAGCCGCATCAGCCACGGGTAGAGCGGGAAGAAGGCGGCCGAGTTCTCGTAGTAGGAGGCCAGCGGCCAGCCGTGCATCGGGAGCAGCTGCGGGTCGTAGCCGTTCTCGGCGATCCGCTGGTACCAGACGCCGTCCCAGGTGCCCAGCACGTCCCACGGCTGGGCGCCGCCGCCGCGGCCCGGGTTCTTCTTGAGGTAGTCCCCGGTGTGCGACAGCAGCAGCATGAAGACCGTGAGGCCGATGGCCTTGACCACCGCGTACGCCCCGAGCGCGGGCGCGAAGCGCTCCACCAGGGCGCCGAACCGCCCGGGCCGCCGGCCCGCCCGCTCCTCGGAGCGCTCCGCGGGCCGCTCCGTCTCCGGCGCCACGGGCGCGCCGGGCTCGGTGCTGGACGACTCGGTGCTCGATGCCGTGCTCATCTGCTCTGGGTACTCCCCGCCACGCTGGTGGTCCGCGCGGCTACGGCGCAGCGATTTCAGGTGAGCCTACGGCACGTCCCCACCTGCCCCGCGAACGCCCGCCCGCCCCGAAAACCCCGTGGCGCCGCCCCCACGCGATCGGTGGGGGCGGCGCCGCGGAGGGGCCGGGGATCAGCCGTGGAGGTAGACGATGCCGAGTTTGGTGAGCTGCCAGAGCTGGCCGGCGGCGCCGGTGTCGGTGGCGAGTTCGACGGCGGGGTTGCCCTTGGCGTCGAGGGTGGTGCCGGGGGCGATCACCTTGGTCGGGTCCTGGGAGTCGGCGATCTTGTAGCGGCCGCCGCCGGCCGGCTTGAGGACCCAGTGCTGGTTGCCGCCGCCGTTGCAGCGCCACTGCTGGATGCGGGTGCCGGCGGCGGTGGAGGCGGCGTTGGCGTCCAGGCACATGTCCCGGTTGCCGCTGAAGTCGAGCTCGTAGCTGCCGCCGGCCTTGGCCTCCAGGACGAAGGACTGGTTGAGCCCGCCGGTGGCCGGATAGGTGATGGCGGCCCGGCCGTTGGTGGAGTCGCCGTAGGTGCCGCCGCCGGTGAGGTCGAGCGCGTTGCCGGTGGCCGCGTTGGTGAGCTGGTACCAGGAGCCGTCCTCGGGGACGTCCGCGAACGGCTGCCCGGGGGTGAGCGGCTGGATGGAGGTGGTGTTCTGCTGGTTGAGCGTGCAGTAGGCCTGCGCCAGTTCGGTCTTGGCGAAGAACTGGCCGAGGCAGACGCCCTCGCCGCGGTAGCCGGCCACCCGCAGGTGGTACGACTGGCGGACCATGTTCATGCACAGCCCGGGGATGCCGATCTGCGAGTCGCAGCCGTTGCGGGCCCACTCGGCGAGGTTGATGACGTCCCCGTTGCTGTACTCGTACGGGGAGCTGGTCCACTCCGCGCAGACCTCGTGGCCGAAGGCGACCCGCCGCTGGTCGAGGTAGCGCACGCCGGGCACCTGCTCGGCGGCGCCGCGCAGCGCGTCGCTGAAGGTCGGCACCACCCAGTTGTGGCCCCAGGCGAGGTCCTCGGGGAAGGCCGGGCAGCCGTCGGCGACCTTGCCGAGGTAGTCGTTGCGCCGGATGTCCGGGGTGATCGGATTGAAGTACGACTGGTAGACCAGCTGGTACGAGGAGTCGGCGTAGCCCGCCTTCCGCATGGTCTGCCGGATGTTCTGGAGCGCGGCGACGACCTTGGGCTGGACCCGCTTGGCGCGCTGGACGATCTCGTCGCTGCCGATGGTGTCGCGGCAGCCCTGGTCCTTGGGGATCGGGAAGTACTGCGCGAGGCAGTGCATCATGATCCCGCTGAAGTCGAAGTCGTCGTTGGCGCCGATCGTGACGACGACCATCTTCACGTCGTACTTGCCCGCCGCGTCGGCGAGTTTGACGTCCTGTTTGGGCTCGCCGAAGTCGCCGCTGCCGGAGCCGGTGACCTTGGCGAGCTCGGGGTCGCTGACCAGGTCGCCGGTCTGGGCGCCGGAGCAGGCGAGGTCGATCGGGGTGACGCCGGGGATGTCGGTGACGAAGATCTCCGACTTGGGGTGCCGGTGGCAGTAGTTGGTGGGGCTGTCGGTCTCCGGGAAGTAGCCGTCGTTGGTGTCGGTGCCGGCGCCCTCCCCGGAGATGGCGCTGTCGCCGAGGGCGACGATGGCGGCCGGGCGGGTGGCGCCGGCCGCGGGGGCCGGGTCGGCGAAGGCGGCGGGGGCGCCGGCCAGGCCGAGGGTGGCGACGAGGGCGCCGGTGGCGAGCAGTGCGCCGTACGGGGAGCGGCGCGCCACCGTCCGGGGCCGCCGCGCCGCTGTCAGTCGGGACCTGATCACACGCGACTCCTTGCGGGGGGGTGGGGGGCCGCCCGGCCGGGCGCCGAGCGGCGCGGAGCAAGAAAGGTGAGCAGGTCTCACATTCTAGGTACTGACAAGTAACGCAACAAGGCTTGTGACACCGCCGGAACCTGACGCCCCGACATATCCCCGGACATGCGGAGAGCCGCCGCCCCGCGCCCCAGGAGGGAAGCGCGGAACAGCGGCTCGTACCGGCCGAACCGGGAGCAGGATCAGCCCACGTTGGCGCAGTGGTTGCCGAACGCCGGGTTGAGCAGGCCGATGATGTCGATGGTGTTGCCGCACAGGTTGATCGGCACGTGAACCGGAACCTGAACCTGGTTGCCCGAGATGACACCGGGGGAACCCGCGGCGACACCCTCGGCGCCGGAGCTGGCCATCGCGGTGCCGGCGCCGGCGGCCACGATGCCCACCACGGCCGCGCCGACGGCGGCGGTCTTCTTGATGCTCATACGAGCCTCCTGACTGTTCATACAGAGATGCACGGGGAGTGCGACATCAAGAACGACACCCACCCGGACCGGTTGCGTCGGTGGACGCACTGTCACCCATCCGGCCCAACGGGGACGGCGACCGGCATTCGGGTGATCAGCGGACCGGACCGTTTCCCCTCGCACGGTGCCTCGTTCTCTCTGGCGGAACACGATCCACCCGGCCCCCTTCACACGAATCGAGTACCGCCCATGCGCAAGCTCGCCCACGGCGTCGTCGGCACCGCGGCCAGCGCCGCCCTGCTCGCCGCCGGCGCCGGCGTCGCGTCCGCCCACCACCTGCACGGCGCGTCCGCCGAGGGTGTCGCGGCCGGCTCGGCCGGCGTGGTCTCGGGCAACTCGGTGGAGGTGCCCGTGCACATTCCGCTCAACGTGTGCGGCAACTCGATCGACGTGGTGGGCCTCCTGAACCCGGCGTTCGGCAATAACTGCCTCAGCGCCTGACCGGGAATTCCCCTGGTCGCGCCTCTGCACCGAACCGCTCCCGGCCGTGCGGGAATTGTTCGCGAGGTGCTGGAAGAACGCGGCGGCCGCGTCGACGCCCGAGCCATGGGCGAAACACGCCGGTGTGCGCCGCCGGAGTGACAATCACGGCAATCCCCAGAAGCCAGCGGGTGAGTATTCGTGCTCGCCCGGCTCCCGACATTTCCCATCCGTCGGGCAGAAAACGGAGGAAAGACATGCGCAACTTCAAGAAGGCCGCCGTCCTGTCCCTGGCCGCCACCGGTCTGGTCCTCGGTGCCGCCGGCGGTGCGTTCGCCAGCTCCGGCGCCGAGGGCGTGGCCGCCAACTCCCCCGGTGTGCTCTCCGGCAACCAGCTCCAGATCCCGGTGCACATCCCGATCAACCTGTGCGGCAACTCCATCAACGTCATCGGCCTGCTCAACCCGGCCTTCGGCAACACCTGCGTCAACGCCGGCTGAACCGGCCGTCGCCGCACCGGCGACAGCAGATTCACCGAGTGCCGCGCCCCGCGACGCCGGGGCGCGGCACGCTCCACCCGTGTGTGATCGAGGAGATCAACCCCCATGCAGAACGTGAAGAAGGCCGCCGTCCTGTCCGCCGCCGCTGCCGGCCTGGTGCTCGGCGCGGCCGGGTCCGCCGCCGCCAGCTCCGGCGCCGAGGGCGTGGCCGCCGGCTCCCCCGGTGTCGTGTCCGGCAACCAGGTCCAGATCCCGGTGCACATCCCGGTCAACCTGTGCGGCAACTCCATCAACATCGTCGGCCTGCTGAACCCGGCCTTCGGCAACAGCTGCGCCAACGTGGAGCTCCCCCCGCCGCCCGCGGACGACTGCTGATCCCCGATCGGCACCCGTTCCGGCCGTACTGCCCCCCGACCAGCCGGCCGGGGGGCAGTTCGGCATCCCCGGGCGGCCGGTGGCCGTCCGGGCCCCCGATCCACCGAAGGGTGATCCGCATGGTTTCGAAGAAGAGCGGGGCCTGCCTGGTCGTCGCCGTCGGCGCCACGATGCTGCTCGGCGCGGGTTCGGCACAGGCCGCCACCACGACCGATTCGGCCCCCGCGTCGGGCCCGGCCAAGCTGGCGAAGACCGACGTCGGTCAGGCGCTGAACGGGACGACCTCCGGCCTCGGCTACGGGCTCGCGCCGGTCAAGGACCTGCGCCTGGACCCGTGGGCGAACTCCTCGGCCGACGTGCTCAACAACGGCGCGACCGTCAAGCCCGACCAGGGACTGGCCCCGGTCGGCACCGGCGGGCTGACCGGCCCGCTGAGCGCGGGCGGCGGCATCCGGGACCTCCCGCTGGTCGGCGGGCTGACCGGCGTGCTGCCGGGCTGAGCCGCCCGGCGCAGACGGGAGCCCGGCACCCCGGTCGCGTCCGGGGTGCCGGGCTCCACCGTGCCCGGAGCCGCTGGGCTCAGAGCTGGGTCAGGTCGGTCAGGCCGGTCTGCTGCACCACGCCGGTGGTGGTCGCGGTGGTGGTCGCGGCCAGGTCGCCCACCTTGTCGGTGACCGAGATCGGGTGGTTGTCGTCACCAAGGCTGGCGGTGGCCCCGGGGACGGCCTGCACGGTGCCGGTGACCAGTCGCGGGTCCACCTCGCCCACCTTGAGCCGGCCGTCGGCCAGCTGGCCGGTGCCGTCCTGGACGAGGGCGAGCGGCTTGCCGACGGCGAGGCCGGGGGTGTCGGCGTGCAGCGGCGCGGCCGGGGCCTCCAGCAGCACCTGGCCGAGGTCGGCGCCCCGGTCGACCAGCGGGAGCGGCAACTGGGCCTTGGCGCTCGGGCCGACCTTCCCGGTCTGCAGCCCGGGGACCAGCCGGTCCGGGATGAGCTCCGTGCTGGTGGTGCGGCCGGGCGCCGGCGGCAGGAGCAGCGAGGTCGGGATGCCGGCCGTGACGCGGCTGCCGAGCGGGGTGAGCGGCACGTCCGCCGGGACCTGCTGGGTGGCCAGCTTGTCCTCCAGGGCACCGACCTGGTCGGGGCTGACCGGGGCGGCACTGGCCGCTCCCTGGGAGGCGAGCATGCCCGCACCGACCGCCAACAGCATCGCGCCGGCCCGCTTGGAGAACTTCATGCTTTTCACCGTTCTGCCTGTCCGTACTGGAGATCCCTGAAGGGAGGGGCTGCGGGGCGCAGCCGGAAAGCAATCTGCCTCAACGAGTGACCGCTGGTACGGATTGCGGCGGTTAACCGGTTCGGCCTAATAATCCGACCGGAAACCACCCTACGACGCGCCTCCCGGACTCTTTTCAAAAATCCCCGTAACCTTCCGTGCCGTCATTCTTTGATCTGGACGTCAGTGACTGCAGACCGGGTCTGAGCGTTCTACGCGTTGTACGCACGGAAACCAAGAGCATTTCAGAGAGGGATCTCCCCATGATCCAGAAGTCTTTCGCCGCCGCCGGCCTGGCCGTCGCCGCGCTGGCCGCCGCCGCCGCGCCCGCCTCGGCGATCGGTGACGCGGACGGCGCCGCAGCCTCCATCGAGGGCAACGGCGGCACCAACTTCACCGGCACGGTCGGGAACAACAGCCCGAACTTCCACTTCCTGGACAACGCGAACGTCTGCCTCCCCGAGATCCACAACATCGCGGTGGGCGTGCTCGGCGTGGCCGTCCCGGTCGAGGTCCCGATCGCCAACAGCGGTGGCAAGCAGTACTGCACCCAGGGCCAGGGCACCCAGAGCCACGGCGACGCGGGCGTGTCCCACCTGGTCGGCTGACCGTTCCCCCAGCTGCACTCCCCCTGAACCACCCTTCGAATCGCTCCCCGATTCACCCCTCGAGAGGAAAACCGGAAATGATCAAGAAGTCCCTCGCCGCCGCCGGCCTGGCCGCCGCCGCCATCGCGATGTCCGCCGGCTCGGCCTCCGCCATCGTCGACGCGGACGGCGCCGCCACCTCCGTCCAGGGCAACGGTGGCACCAACCAGACCGGCACCCACGGCAACGGCAGCCCGAACTTCCACACCCTGGACAACGCGAACATCTGCCTGCCGGAGGTCCACAACATCGCCGTCGCCGTGATCGGCGTCGCGGTTCCGGTCGAGGTGCCCGTCCTGAACAGCACCCCGAAGCAGATCTGCAACGTCGGCCAGAACACCCAGTCCTCGGGCGACGCGGGCGTTTCGCACCTGATCGGCTGATCAAGGGGCACGGCACGGACGGAGGGCCCGGGGAGGTACGTCTCCCCGGGCCCTCCGGGCGCTACGGGCGTTCGAGGCGCCACGGGTGCTCAAGGCGCCACGGGCGAGGTGTCCGGCCGGCCGCCGAACAGGTGCGGACCGGCCGGGTGAGCGGGCGTTCGGACCGGCGCGTGGGGCGCCGACCCGAACGGCCGGATGTGATCACGTGTCAGAGGCAGCGCCCGCCGGGGCGCTCCGAAAGAGAGGGCATTTCCATGAAGAGCAAGCTGGCCAAGGCCGCACTGACCGCCACCGCCGCGCTGGCGCTCGCGGGTGCCGCCACCCCGGCGTTCGCGCACGTCGGCTTCGCGGGCGGCGGCGAGTTCGTCGCCTCGGGCGACCAGCCGTTCGTGGCCGGTGCGGGCTTCGGCGTCGGCCACACCAGCGACGTCATCGCCGGCGGCTTCGGCGGCGGCGCCGCCACCTCCACCGACGTGATCGGCGGCGGCGAGGGCTTCGCGCACATCAACGGCTGGAAGTAGAACCCGGAAGGCCGGGCCGCCCCCACGGGGAGCGGCCCGGCCTTCTCGTTGCCCTGCGCCTGCTACTTGAATGCCCTGCCTTGCGGCACCGGCTACTTGAGCATCGCGGCGGCCTCGACCGCCCAGTAGGTGAGGATCTGCTCGGCCCCGGCCCGGCGGATCGAGGTGAGCGTCTCCATGATCATCCGCTCCCGGTCGATCCAGCCGTTCGCCGCGGCCGCCTCGACCATCGCGTACTCGCCGGACACCTGGTACGCGGCGACCGGCACCGGGGAGGCGTCGGCGACCTGGCGCAGGATGTCCAGGTAGGCCATGGCCGGCTTGACCATCACCAGGTCGGCGCCCTCGGCGAGGTCCTGCTCCAGCTCGCGCAGCGCCTCACGGGCGTTGGCCGGGTCCTGCTGGTAGCTCTTGCGGTCGCCCTTGAGCGAGGAGCCGACCGCCTCGCGGAACGGGCCGAAGAACGCCGAGGCGTACTTGGCGGTGTAGGCGAGGATGCCCACGTCCTGGTGTCCGGCCTCGTCCAACGCCCGCCGGATCACGCCGATCTGGCCGTCCATCATGCCGGACGGGCCGACCAGGTGGACGCCCGCGTCCGCCTGCACCCGGGCCATCTCGGCGTAGCGCTCCAGGGTGGCGTCGTTGTCCACGCTGCCGTCGGCGGCCAGCACGCCGCAGTGGCCGTGGTCGGTGTACTCGTCCAGGCAGAGGTCGGACATGACCACCAGGGCGTCGCCGACCTCGGCGACCACGTCGCGGATCGCCTGCTGGAGGATGCCGTCCGGGTTGGTGCCCTCGCTGCCGGTGGCGTCCTGCACGGCCGGCACGCCGAACAGCATCAGGCCGCCCAGGCCCGCCTCGGCCGCCTCCACCGCGGCCTTGCGCAGGGTGTCCCGGCTGTGCTGGACCACGCCCGGCATGGAGCTGACCGGGACGGGCTCGCTGACGCCCTCGCGGACGAACAGCGGCAGGATCAGCTCCGCCGGGTGCAGCCGGGTCTCGGCGACCAGGCGGCGCATCGCCGGGCTCTGGCGCAGCCGGCGCGGGCGTACGTACGGGAATTCAGCGGACACGGCTTCTCTCTCCGAACGGTTGTGCAGTGCCGGGGGCGACGGATCGCCGCCCCCGGTCCCGAGGGTGTCAGCGGGCCTTGCGGCGCGAACCCGGACGGCGCTCGCTGGGCCGGTAGACCGGCTCGCCGGCGGCCGTGGCGGTGTCGCGGCGCTTGGCCCCGAAGTCTGCCAGCGCCTGGGCCAGCGCGGCCGCCGACGGCGCCGGGGCCATCACGTCGACCCGCAGGCCGTGCTCCTCGGCGGTCTTGGCGGTGGCCGGGCCGATGCAGGCGATGACCGTGACGTTGTGCGGCTTGCCCGCGATGCCGACCAGGTTCCGCACGGTCGAGGACGAGGTGAAGAGCACCGCGTCGAAGCCGCCGCCCTTGATCGCCTCACGGGTCTCGGCCGGCGGCGGCGAGGCGCGCACCGTCCGGTACGCCGTCACGTCGTCGACCTCCCAGCCCAGCTCGACCAGGCCGGCCACCAGGGTCTCGGTGGCGATGTCGGCGCGCGGCAGCAGCACCCGGTCGATCGGGTCGAACACCGGGTCGTACGGCGGCCAGTCCTCCAGCAGGCCGGCCGCGGACTGCTCGCCGGAGGGCACCAGGTCCGGCTTCACGCCGAAGTCCACCAGGGCCTGCGCGGTGGTCTCGCCGACCGCCGCGACCTTGATCCCGGCGAACGCGCGGGCGTCCAGGCCGTACTCCTCGAACTTCTCCCGGACCGCCCGGACCGCGTTCACCGAGGTGAAGGCGATCCACTCGTAGCGGCCGGTGACCAGGCCCTTGATGGCCCGCTCCATCTGCTGCGGGGTGCGCGGCGGCTCGACCGCGATGGTCGGCACCTCCTGCGGCACCGCGCCGTACGAGCGCAGCTGCTCGGACAGGCCGGTGGCCTGCTCCTTGGTGCGCGGCACGAGCACGTTCCAGCCGAACAGCGGCTTGGTCTCGAACCACGAGTGCGAGGACCGGTGGGCGACCTGCTCGCCCACCACGGCTATCACCGAGGTCGCCGGGTCCACCGGGGCGGAGACCGGCGAGGGCAGCACCCGGGCGGCCTTCAGGTCGGCGGCGATGCCGGACAGGGTGGAGGTGAAGGTCCGCTGGCGGGTGGTGGTGCCGGAGAGCGTGGCGCTCAGCGCCGACTCCGGCTTGCGGCCGTTGGCGACCAGGGCGCCCGCGGTGGCCGGCAGCTGGCCCAGGGTGGTCCGGACCACCAGGGTGGTCTCCGGCGCGCCCAGGTCCACCGGGCTGCCGGCCAGCAGCGCGGTGCCGTCCACGAAGCGCACGTCGGTGCCGGCCGCGCCGCGCAGCGGGACGCCCGCGTACGCCGGGACGCCGACCGACTGGGCGACGCCCGGGATCACCTCGAAGGGGATGCCGTCGCCGGCGCAGCTGAGCATCTCCTCGGCGGCGCAGCCGTCCAGGCCCGGGTCGCCGTCGACGGTGCGGACCACGTGCTTGCCGGCCCGCACGGCCTCGGCGACCAGCCGGGCCAGGTTGAAGTCCGCGCCCTCGGCGACCGGGGTGTGCACCTGCACACCGGCCGGGCAGTGGGTGCGCACGGCGACCGCGGTCAGCGGGTCGGCGACCAGGATGTCGGCCGAGGACAGCACCTCGACCGCGCGCAGGGTCAGCAGCCCCGGGTCCCCGGGGCCCGCGCCCAGGAAGGTGCACCGTCCGGTGGCGGACTGGCCGCCCGGGAACGGGGTTTCGGTGGCGGCGGTGGGGCTCATCGGGCTCGCTCCCCCATCAGGGTGGCCGCGCCCGCGTCGAGCAGCCGGGCGGCCAGCGCGCGGCCGAGGGCCGTCGCGTGCTGCTCGGCGGTCTCGTCGAGGACGATCGGACCGTTGGCGGACATCTTCAGCAGGGCGGCGCCGTCGGGGTCGCCGACCACGCCCTCCAGCCGCAGTTCGTTCGGTCGGACCCAGGTGGCCAGCGCGGCCACCGGAGCCGAGCAGCCGGCCTCCAGGGTGGCCAGCAGGGCCCGCTCGGCGACCACGGCGACCCTCGTGGGGGCGTGGTCCAGCGCGGCGAGCGCGGCGGTCAGGTCGGTGTCGGCGCTGGTGCACTCGATCGCGAGCGCGCCCTGGCCGGGGGCCGGGACCATCAGCTCCGGGTCGAGGTGCTGGGAGATCTCGGCGCTGCGGCCGAGCCGGTTGAGGCCGGCCGTGGCCAGCACCACCGCGTCCAGCTCGCCACTGGTCACGAAGCCGATCCGGGTGTCCACGTTGCCGCGGATCGCGACGGTCTCCAGCGCGGCGCCGCGGGCGGTGGCCCAGGCGTTCAGCTGGGCCATCCGGCGCGGCGAGCCGGTGCCGATCCGGGCCGGGCGGCCGGCGCCGGCCAGCTTCTCCACCAGCTCGTCCAGGGTCAGGCCCTCGGCGGCGACCAGGGCGTCCCGGGCGTCCTCGCGCTCGGGGACGGCGGCCAGCGCCAGGCCCTCCGGCTCGGCGGTGGGCAGGTCCTTGAGCGAGTGCACGGCGAAGTCGATCCGGCCCTCCAGCAGCGCGTCCCGCAGGGCGGAGACGAACACGCCGGTGCCGCCGATCTGCGCCAGCGCCTCCCGGGAGGTGTCGCCGTAGGTGGTGATCTCGACCAGCTCGACGGGGCGCCCGGTGACCCGGGTGACCTCGCGGGCCACCATGCCCGACTGGGCCATGGCGAGCGCGCTGCGCCGGGTGCCGAGCCGCAGGGTCGCGGTGGCGGCCGGAGTCTGCTCCGTGATCGGTTGACCATTCATGAGGTGATCGTCCCGGTGGTACTCGTGGGATGGCTGACGGTTCATCTGGCGCCCCCGCCCGAGGGCTGGGGGCCGCCGACGGGTGTGCCCGACACGGCGTGCACGGCCGCCGGGTCGAGGTCGAACAGCTCGCGCAGCGCGTCCGCGTAGGAGGCGCCGCCGGGCTCGGCGGCCAGCTGCTTCACCCGGACGGTCGGGGCGTGCAGCAGCTTGTCGACGACGCGGCGGACGGTCTGGGTGATCTCCGCGCGGGAGCGCTCGTCCAGATCGGGCAGCCGGGAGTCCAGCCGGCCCAGCTCGGCGGAGACCACGCCGGAGGCCATCGCCCGCAGCGCGACCACGGTCGGCGCGATCCGGGCGGCCCGCTGGGCGGCGCCGAAGGCGGCCACCTCGTCGGCGACGATCCGGCCGACCTGGTCCACGTCACCGGCGCCGGGGGTGGCGGCGTGCGCGTGGGAGAGGCTCTCCAGGTCCACCAGCAGGGCGCCGGGCAGCTCGTGCACGGCGTGGTCGACGTCGCGCGGCATGGCCAGGTCGAGCAGGGCGAGCGGCTGGTCGGCGGTGCGGGCGGCGACCGCGGCGGCCACGTCCCCGGCCTTGACCACCACACCGGCCGCGCCGGTGCAGGAGATCACCAGGTCGACGTCGGCCAGCGCCTCCGGCACCTTGGCCAGGTCCAGGGTGCGGGCCACGCCGGAGCCGAGGATCTCGACCAGGCGCTCGGCGCGGGCCGGCGTCCGGTTGGCGATCAGCACGTCGGTGACGCCGGAGCGGACCAGGGTGGCGGCGGCCAGCGAGCTCATCGAGCCCGCGCCGACCACCAGCGCCCGCTTGCCGGCGATCTCGCCCGCGCCCGCCGCGACCTGCTCCAGGCCGAAGGTCACCAGCGACTGGCCGGCCTTGTCGATGCCGGTCTCGCTGTGCGCCCGCTTGCCGACCCGCAGCGCCTGCTGGAACAGCTCGTTCAGGCCGCGCCCGGCGGTGTGCTCCTCCTGCGCGGTGGCCAGCGCGTCGCGCAGCTGGCCGAGGATCTGGCCCTCGCCGACCACCATCGAGTCCAGGCCGCAGGCCACCGAGAACAGGTGGTGGACGGCGCGGTCCTCGTAGTGGACGTAGAGGTGGGAGGTCAGCTCCTCCAGGTCCACCCCGCTGTGGTGGGCGAGCAGCAGCGACAGCTCGGCGACGCCGGCGTGGAACTTGTCCACGTCCGCGTACAGCTCGATCCGGTTGCAGGTGTTCAGCAGCGCGGCCTCGGCGACGGTCGCGGTGGCGGCCGCGTCGTGCAGCAGCCGGGTCGGCACCTCACCGGTCAGCGCGGCGCGCTCCAGCACGCCGACCGGCGCCGTGCGATGGCTCAGTCCAACGACGAGAAGACTCATGCCCGCCCCCAGGTCCCACGGTTGTCCGTACTCATGCGGCCGCCCCGCGCCGCTCGGCGGGTGCTCCGCACGAGCTGCGCCCTGCGACTGACTCGCTCGCTCATGCGGGCATCACCGCGGGGAGATCGCCCTCCCCGCCCTTGCCGGACTGGCCCTGCTCGGCCTGGTCCTTGGCCGCGGTCTCGGCGGTGCCACGGCCCTTGCCGTTGCCGCCCGCCGCACGGCGCAGCTTGGCGGCCGCCGCCCGGACCGGGCCCGGGGCGCGGTCCAGCACCGACTCGGTGCGGTCCGGCTCCTCGCCGGCCTTGCGCTGCTCGTGGAAGGCCAGGATCTGCAGCTCGATGGAGAGGTCGACCTTGCGCACGTCCACGCCGTCCGGGACGGTCAGCACGGTCGGGGCGAAGTTGAGGATGCTGGTGACGCCGGCCTCCACCAGCCGGTCGCAGACCTGCTGGGCGGCGCCGGGCGGGGTGGTGATCACACCGATCGAGACGTGCTGGCTCTCGACGATCGACTCCAGCTCGTCCATGTGCCGCACCGGCAGGCCGGCCGCGCTGCCGCCGACCACGTTCGGGTCGGCGTCCAGCAGGGCGGCCACCCGGAAACCGCGGGAGGCGAAGCCGCCGTAGTTGGCGAGGGCGTGGCCGAGGTTCCCGATGCCGACGATGACGACCGGCCAGTCCTGGGTCAGGCCCAGCTCGCGGGAGATCTGGTAGACGAGGTACTCGACGTCGTAGCCGACGCCGCGGGTGCCGTAGGAGCCCAGGTAGGAGAAGTCCTTGCGTAGCTTCGCCGAGTTCACGCCGGCGGCGGCGGCCAGCTCCTCGGAGGAGACCGTCGGCACCGAACGCTCGGAGAGCGCGGTGAGCGCGCGCAGGTAGAGAGGGAGGCGGGCGACGGTCGCCTCCGGGATGCCCCGGGCACGCGAGGGTCGGCGCGCGGCGCCCTGGTCGGGCGTCTGCGAACTGCTCTGTGGTGATCGGCCGATTGCCACGGTGCTCCTGTGGGTGAAGCTGGGCTTTGGCAGCCAGGCTATGCGTTTGTGAACGTGTGCACAAAGATGGTGTCCGTTTTGTCCCCACACAGTGATGCGCATCACGCCGTCGAACCCATAGCACCGCGCTCGGTCAGGAGGACGGCCGGGGCGGGCACCCCGGGCAGCCACGGGCCGTACGGCGCCTCCCGGCGCACCAGCGGGACGGGCGTGCCGGACGAACGGGAGCGGGCCCGGCCCAGCCGCGGCCAGGGCACCCGGGCCGCCTCGCGCAGCGGGCCCGCCCAGTCGTCCGGCGGGCAGGACGGGACGCCGACGCAGTGCCGCAGCAGCTCGGCGGTCACCCGGGCGTCGCCCAGCGCGGTGTGCGCCGGGTACCAGCCCAGGCCCGCCGCCTCCACGCAGGCCGCCAGGCCGTGGCCGCGGGCCTGCGGCAGGTGGGCGCGGGCCAGCCGCATCGTGCACAGCAGCGGCACGGGCGGCAGCGCGACCCCGATCCGGGCGAACTCGCGATCCAGGAATCCGTGGTCGCAGCTGACGTGGTGACCCACCAGCACCCGGCTGGCCAGCAGCTCCAGCAGCCGCGGGGCGATCTCCCGGAAGCGCGGGGCGCCCTCGACGTCCGCCTGGTGTATCCGGTGCACATGGGTCGGACCGACCGGGCCCAGCGGGTCGAGCAGGGTGGCGAACTCCGCCTCCGGGCGCAGCCGCTCGTCCAGCAGGACCACCGCGATCTCGACCACCCGGTGCCGCCACGGGCTGCGGCCGGTCGCCTCCACGTCCACCACGGCGAAGCCCCGGGCGCCCGGCGGGGCTTCGGGCGTCCCAGGGGTCGGGCCGGGAAGCATGGCGGCACTCCTCGTGTGCTCAGCCCCCCTTGGGCGCAAACGCGTTCGATCGTAAGCCGACCAACCGGCCCCGGCTCAAGCCGGACCGGGGTGTCTTTGACAACGATTCGGCGAACCGCCCCCGCCGAGCGGCGGGGGCGGCGACGGTGGCGCGCGGGAGCGGTCAGCCGCCGAGGGCGGCGCGCAGGCGGCGTTCGTCGACCCGCCAGAAGTCGTGCTGGCGGCCGTCGATCAGGGTCACCGGGATCTGCTCCCAGAAGCGCCGGTACAACTCCTCGTCCTGGGTGATGTCCTTCTCCTCGAAGGTCGCGCCCAGCTCGCCCGCCACCCGGACGATCACCTCCCGGGCGTCGTCGCACAGGTGGCAGCCGGGCTTGCCGACCAGGGTCACGGTGCGGTCGGCCGGCGCGGGCTTCGGGCTCTTGTCACGTCGCAGCAGTGGGCTCACCCGGCCATTGTCCGCCCGCCCGGCGGCCGCCCCACCGGGGCCCGGGACCGCCCGGTGTTCACCGCGCGGGCACGGCGCCGTCACGGCCGCCGCGCGCCCGGCTGGCTATGCTCGATGACATGGCCGTGCTCCGAAGGCTCACCCAGGCGAAGCGTTCCACCACCGAGCGGAGCGCCCTGGCGGGCGAGGCTGCCGCCGAGGCGGCGGCAGCTGCGCTGCAGGCCGAGCCGGAGCCGGCCACCGCCCCCGCGGAGAGCACCGCGCCCGCCGGGAGCACCGCTCCGGCCGAGAGCTCCACCGAGAGCGCCACCGAGAGCACCGCGCCCGCCGCGGGCAGGCCCGGCAAGGCGCCCAAGGCCCCGGCCGAGAACCACACCCCCGAGCCGGGCGACCCGCGCGCCGCCGCGTTCTTCGACTGCGACAACACCATCCTGCGCGGGGCCGCGATCTTCTACCTCGGGGTCGGCCTCTACCGGCGCGGCTTCCTCACCCGCCGCGACATCGCCCGGTTCGCCTGGCAGCAGGCCTGGTTCCGGCTGAACGGCGCCGAGGACCCGGAGCACATCTCGGACGCCCAGCACACCGCGCTCGGCCTGGTCGCCGGGAAGCGCACCGCCGACCTGGAGGCGATCTGCGAGGAGGTCTTCGAGCAGGTCGTGGCCGACAAGATCTGGCCCGGCACCCGCGCCCTGGTCCAGATGCACCTGGACGCCGGCCAGCGGGTCTGGCTGGTCACCGCCGCCCCGCTGGAGGTGGCCCGGGTGATCGCCCGCCGGCTCGGCATGACCGGCGCCCTGGGCACCGTCGCCGAGGCCGACGGCGGCCGGTACACCGGCCGGCTGGTCGGCGAGCTGCTGCACGGCCCGGCCAAGGCGGCCGCGGTGCACGCGCTGGCCCGGCACGAGCGGCTGGACCTCGACCGCTGCGCCGCGTACAGCGACTCGGCCAACGACATCCCGATGCTCTCGCTGGTCGGCCACCCGTACGTGGTGAACCCGGACGGCGCGCTGCGCCGCCACGCCCGGGCCCAGGGCTGGCGGGTGCGGGACTTCCGGACCGGCCGGAAGGCGGCCCGGGTGGGGCTGCCGGCGGCGGCCGCGCTCGGGGTGCTCGCGGGTGCGGCGGCCGCCGGGGTGGCCCTGAACCGCCGCCGCCGCTGCGCCTGACGGGCTCCCGCCACCCCCGGTCGCGCCCCCGCCGCCGGGCCTGCCCGAGGCCTCCCCACGGCCTTCCCGCGCGGGTGGCCGGCCGTCAACCAGGCCTCTGACCTGGCCCCTCGTACGGGCGAACTCCCGTTTCCGGTACGGCTTTCCGGCCCAATGAGCGAACCTGTCAGCCGGTGACCGGTTCTGATCGTTCGCCAGACCGGGAAAGTCGGGGGTTGCCAGGCCTCAAGACTGGGAAACCACCGGCCGGACCGCCGAATTGGTCACCCTGGGCGCCCGAACGGTCACGTTGAGCCGGATGAACGATGACAGGTCCGGTCAGAGTCAGCCGAATATGCGCGATAAATGGATCCCAAACGACCACTTCGACCACACGGTGTAGCTGTCATTGCACAAAGCGTTATTCTCTCCTGGATGCACGTCACCCACGCGCCCCGCTCGAACGGGCGGCGCGGGAGTGCTCTCCGCGCAGGCGGAGGTGATCCGTCCACAGTTCTGCCTCTGGGAGTCCCGTGTACCCACCCGTCCGGAACGACGCGCCTGCACCCTCCCGCCCGTCGTCCGCGCCCCTGCGCCCCCGCACCGGCCTCCGCGGCCGCCCCGTCGCCGACCGACAGATCTCCACCGGCCTGGACCTGCTGCGCAACCTGCTCCGCAGCCAGCTCGCCGCCTCGCCCCAACTCGTGCCCGCCGGCGCCCCGTTCGGCCACCCGCACGGCTCCGGCCTGGCGCTGCGCACCACCGCCGCCGGCTCCACCGGCACCGGCTCGCGCGGCCGCACCGGCAGCACCGGCGTCGGCCGCGGCCGCGCCCGGACCGCGCCGAGCCCCGGCTACGAGACCGAGCACAACCCGATCATGGAGCTGGTCGAGCGGGCCCAGGCCGGCGAGAGCGAGGCCTTCGGCCGGCTCTACGACCACTACGCGGACACCGTCTACCGCTACATCTACTACCGGGTCGGCAGCCGGGCCACCGCCGAGGACCTCACCAGCGAGACGTTCCTGCGCGCGCTGCGCCGGATCGGCACCTTCACCTGGCAGGGCCGGGACTTCGGCGCCTGGCTGGTGACCATCGCCCGCAACCTGGTCGCCGACCACTTCAAGTCCAGCCGCTTCCGGCTGGAGGTGACCACCGGCGAGATGCTCGACTCCAACGAGTGCGAGCGCAGCCCGGAGGAGTCGGTGCTGGAGTCGCTCTCCAACGCCGCCCTGCTGGACGCGGTGCACCGGCTCAACCCGCAGCAGCAGGAGTGCGTGACGCTCCGCTTCCTCCAGGGGCTCTCGGTGGCCGAGACCGCGCGGATCATGGGCAAGAACGAGGGTGCCATCAAGACCCTCCAGTACCGCGCCGTCCGCACCCTGGCCCGGCTGCTGCCGCCGGACGCCCGGTGAGGCCGCGGTGACCGGAGGAGGCATAGCCGGCGGGCGGCCCGACGGGCCGTCACCATCCGTACCCGACCGACACGTCCGGGTGAACGGTCGATCCGATGATCAGTCGTGCGTAACCCACCGCCCGCACCACTCGTTGGCCAGCGTGCAAGTCCCCACCAGGCGTACGGTCAAGCCGAATTGCGACCTGTCACCCGATGGAGTGGCTTTGGCCCGCCGAGGCAACCGTCCGGCAGGCCGGGGTGTCGACAACGACGAAGGGAGGTGTGGCCCGTGACGGCAAACGTGCTGGAGCACCGACGGGCGAAGGCCTTCGCCGAGGCGCTGGAGGCCCACCGGGCGGAGCAGCGCGGCGCAGCGGACGCCGAATCGGCCAACACCGCTGCCACCGGCGCCGGTTCGGTCGCAATGGCCCAACTGGTCGGCCTGACCGACGCACTGGGCGCAATGCCCGGACCAGCGCTGGACCCGGAGGTACGGACCGTCCAACGCGCGCAGCTGATGGCCGCGTTCGAGCAGGCCTTCGCCGGCGGACCGGGCGCCACAGTGCCCCGCCAACGCCGGCACCGGGCCATCCGGACGGCGCCGCGCGGCCGCTGGAGCCGCCGGTTCGCGATCGGCGGACTGGTCGCCGGACTGGCCGTCGGCAGCCTCGCCGGCGCCGCCGCCGCCAGCTCCAACGCCCTCCCCGGGGACACGCTGTACGGCATGAAGCGCGGCCTCGAAGGGCTCAGGCTCGACCTGGCGGACACCGACTCCGAACGCGGCGAACTGCTGCTCGACAACGCCGCCACCAGGCTCGGCGAGGCCAAGACCCTGGTCGGCCACCCCGGCCCGGCCACCGGGCTCAGCCCGGGCACCGTCGAACGGGTCCGCCGCGCGCTGGACGACATGCACGCCGACGCCATCAAGGGCCGCGAGCTGCTCCGCTCGGTCTACCGCAGCAACGGCTCGCTCGGCCCGATGCGCGCCCTGGCCGGCTTCGCCCAGGGCGAGGACGGCCGCTGGACCGAACTGGTGGGCCAGCTGCCCGTCCAGCTCACCCAGCAGGCCCACCTGGTCGACCAGCTCTTCGACGACATAAGCGAGGACGTCGCGCCCCTGCGCCTGGCCCAGCCCACCGCCAAGAGCGGTGGCCCGGCCGGCACCGGAGCGGGCGGCGACACGGCCGGCCCGGCCACCGGCGGCGCCCCCGCCGACACCCCGGCGAACGGCTCCGGCACCGCGCCCGGCGACGGCCCGGCCCAGGGTGGCGGCACCGGTGCGAGCAGCGGCGGCAACAATCGCCCCGGCGGCACCGAACGGGCCCCCGCCAGCACCGGCGCCAGCACGCCCGGCGGCATCGGTGCCAAGGGCGGCGGCCTGCCCGGCACCCTGCCCAGCAGCTCGCCGGACGCCGTCAACGGGCTCGTCGGGGACCTCACCAGCGGGCTCACCGGCGGCAAGACCTCGCCGAGCGCCGTCCCGGCCCCGCCGCAGGCACCGCAGCAGCCCTCCGGCACGCCCAGCGCCCCGGCCGCCGGCCAGCCGCAGGGCGTCGAGGTGCCCCCGCTGATCCCGGGCCTGCTGCCCGGGCTGCGGCTCCTCGGCGGCTGACCGGGCGACCGACCGGGCGACGCAGGGCCCCGGCGATCCCTGGAGTTCCAGGATCTCCGGGGCCCTCGGCCGTGCCTCCCGGATCAGCCGCGCCTCGGAAGCCGCGGGAGACCCCAGGGGTCGCGGGAGACCTAGAAGAACACCGACCGGCGCTGCACCAGCAGCTTGTAGAGCGTGTGCTGGATCGTCTCGCGCACCTCGTCGGCCAGGTCGAAGACCAGCATCGGGTCGTCCGCCGCCTCCGCCGGGTACCCGTCGGTGGCGATCGGCTCCCCGAACCGGATGGTCCACTTGGTCGGCAGCGGCAGCACGCCCAGCGGCCCCAGCCACGGGAAGGTCGGCGTGATCGGCACGTACGGCAGGCCCAGCAGCCGGGCCAGCGTCTTCACGTTGCCGATCATCGGGTAGGTCTCCTCGGCGCCGACGATCGAGCACGGCACGATCGGCACCTTCGCGCGCAACGCCGAGGAGACGAAGCCGCCGCGCCCGAAGCGCTGGAGCTTGTACCGCTCGGCGAACGGCTTGCCGATGCCCTTGAAGCCCTCCGGCCAGACCCCGACCACCTCGCCGCGCTCCAGCAGCGCCTGGGCGTCCTCGTTGCAGGCCAGCGTGTGGCCGGCCTTGCGGGCCAGCTCGTTGACGCCCGGCAGCACGAACACCAGGTCGGCGGCGAGCATCCGCAGGTGCCGGTGGTGCGGGTGGTGGTCGTGGATGGCGACCTGGGTCATCAGGGCGTCCAGCGGGATCGTCCCGGAGTGGTTGGCGACGATCAGCGCGCCGCCCTCGGCCGGGATGTTCTCGACGCCCTGGACCTCGATCCGGAAGTACTTCTCGGACAACGGGCGCAGCAGGGCGAGCAGCACCTCCTCGGTGAGCTCCCGGTCGAAGCCGAACTCGTCCACCTCGTAGTCGCCGGTGATCCGGCGGCGCAGGAAGGCCAGCCCGTCCGCGGCCCGGCCCTCCCAGCCCTTGCCGAACAGCCGGGTGGCCGCCGAACCGAGCTGCCCGGACAGCGCCCCGCCGACGGCGTCGGCGAGCCGGTCGGCTGGCCGGTCGGCGGGCCCGGGGTCGTCGGGCGAGGTCCAGCTGGGGGCGGACTCGATCGGGATGACCCTGGCCTCGCCCGGCGCGTTCTCGGCTGCGGCACTCATCGCGGGTTCAGCTCCTGGGTCGGCGGGGGCGGTCGGTACGGACGGTGGGGACGCCGGCGGCCGGGGCCCGCACCGGGCCGAGCAGGGCGGCCAGCCGGTCGGTGACGGCGGCCAGCCGCTCGGGCGGCAGCAGGCCGGACCCCCGCGCGGCGGCGAAGTCGGCGAAGGCCTCCGGGGTGGTGAACGCCGGGCGGTAGCCGAGCGTCTCGCGCAGTCGCGTGGTGTCCACCACCCGGCCGTGGGTGAGCAGCCGCAGTTGTTCCGGCGAGACGTCCAGCAGCCGGGTCTGCCGGGCCAGCCCGGCCATCCAGCTGACCGCGGGCAGCAGCAGCGGCACGGTCGGCCGGCCGAGCCGGCGGGCGCACTGGGAGAGCAGCAGGACGCCCTCCCCGGCCACGTTGAAGGTCCCGGTGTTGACGGTGCCCGGTTCGGCCTCGGCGGCGGCCCGGCAGAGCACCGCGACGGCGTCGTCCTCGTGCACGAACTGCAGCCGGGGGTCGTAGCCGAGGACGGTCGGCAGCACGGGCAGCGCGAAGTACTCGCTGAGCGGGGTGTCCGCGGCGGGACCGACGATGTTGGCGAAGCGCAGGACCGTCACCGCGACGTCCGGACGGCGCCGGGCGAAGCCGCGGACGTAGCCCTCGACCTCCGCCGCGTCCTTGGCGAAGCCGCCGCCGGGCGGGTTCTTCGGCTGGATGCGCTCGGTGAACACCGCCGGGTCGCGGGGCGCGGAGCCGTAGACGCCGGTGGTCGACTTCACCACCAACCGGCGTACCCCGGGCGCCTTCTGGCAGGCGCCGAGCAGCTGCATGGTGCCGATGACGTTGGACTCCTTCACCGCGGAGCGGTTGGTGGAGCCCAGGCCGGTGGCGCTGACGCTGAGGTGGACCACGGTGTCGACCCGGTGCTCGGCGATCACCCGGGAGACCGCCGGGCGGCGCAGGTCGAGCTGGTGGAAGCGGTACTCGGCGGCCGGTCCGTCCGGCTCCTCGACCGGCAGCCGGGGCGGCTGCACGTCCACGCCGACCACCAGGTCCACGCCCGGACGGCGGCGGACCTCGGCGGCGAAGCGGGCACCGAGATGGCGTGCCACGCCGGTGACGAGCACGACCACGCCCACGGTGTGCACCCCATTCCCTCGGCCCGAGCGGCCTGCGTGCACCGTACCGCGCCGCCCTGCCGGGCCGTGAAACGACACCGCCCGCCCAGGCCGAGGCCTGGGCGGGCGGTGGAAGCGCCGGGCGCGCTGAGCGCGGCCGGGGGCGCTTACTTCTTGTTGCGACGCTGAACGCGGGTCCTCTTCAGAAGCTTGCGGTGCTTCTTCTTGGCCATACGCTTGCGACGCTTCTTGATGACAGAGCCCACGGAACAACCCTCGCTCACTGAGACTCGCGCCCGTGAGAGACGGAGTCCATACGACTGACGGACGGCCTAGCCTACCGTCCACGGGCCCTGGGCCGTAATCGTGCTCCCGGTGACCGGGAAACTCGCGGGGAATCCCCGGCGAACGGGGGTGGGATCCGCAGCTGCGGCCCCACCCCCGCCCACCCGGAACTACGCGCTCTCAAGCCTCACGTAGGACTCCTTGAGGTACTCGTGCACCGCCTGCTGGGGCACCCGGAAGGACCGCCCGACCCTGATGGCCGGCAGCTCTCCGCTGTGCACCAACCGGTACACCGTCATCTTCGACACCCGCATGACCGAGGCAACCTCCGCCACGGTCAGGAAGACGACTTCCTGCAAGGGGCGTTCGCCGGAACTCATGACCATCACCCGACCCTTCACCCGTGTGCAAGGCACCGGCTTCCCCTCCGGTGACTCCACCGGCACACGTGTATCCCCAGAGTAGTTATGGGTGGTACCAGTGGGAAGAGGGGAGGTGCGGTCCTCGTACGGTGAGAGATAGGACTGTTGCAGTACGTAGTCACTCGGCGGAACGCGGGAGCGGGCATACGCACGGCCCACCCGCACCTGGGCCGGGAGGCCGGTCTCAGGCCAGGAGTCCGAGGTGGGGGAACACCGCGCGGCGGCTGGCGAGGATGGCCTGATCGAGTCGGTCGGCCGGATCGTAACCCGCGTCGAAGTCGCGCCAGACCGGACGGGCGCCGTCGGTCATCCGCAGCGGGGCGGGCCGGCGGGTGCGGCGGTAGACCTCGGCGCGCCAGGACTCGGGGGTCTCGGTGGCCGGGTCGACGGGCCGTCCGGCGGCGGTGGCGACCAGGTGGGTCCAGGTGCGCGGGACGACGTCCACGACGGCGTAGCCGCCCCCGCCGGTGGCGATCCAGCGGCCGCCGGTGAGCTGGTGGGCGAGGTCGTGCAGTTCCTCGGCGATCATCCGCTGGGCGTCCAGCGTGACGGCGAGGTGGGCGAGCGGGTCCTCCAGGTGGGTGTCGGCACCGTGCTGGGTGACCAGGACCTGCGGGCGGAAGGCGGTGAGCAGTTCGGGCACCACGGCGTGGAAGGCGCGCAGCCAGCCGGCGTCGCCGGTGCCGGCCGGCAGCGGCAGGTTGGCGGCGGAGCCGGGGGCGTCCGGGCCGCCGGTCTCGGTGGGCCAGCCGGTCTGCGGGAAGAGCGTGGCGGGGTGCTCGTGGAGCGAGATCGTGAGCACCCTGGGGTCGTTCCAGAAGGCCTGCTGGACACCGTCCCCGTGGTGGACGTCCACGTCGACGTAGGCGACCCGCTCGGCGCCGAGTTCGAGCAGCCGGGCGACGGCCAGCGCCGGGTCGTTGTAGACGCAGAAGCCGGAGGCCTTGCCGGGCATCGCGTGGTGCAGTCCGCCGGCGAAGTTCACCGCGTGCGGGGTCTCCCCGTGCCAGACCGCCTCGGCGGCGGCCACGGACTGACCGGCGATCAGCGCGGAGGCCGAATGGATCGCGGGAAAGGCCCAGTTGTCGTCGGTGCCGAGCCCGTGCCGGGGATCCGACTCGTCGGGGTGGGCGGCGGCGTATTTGACCGCCTCGACGTACTCCCGGGTGTGCACCAGCCGCAGGGTGGACTCGCCGGCGGGCGGTGCGGCCCGCACCGTCACCCCGGGCCCGGCGTCCAGTCCGAGGGCCTCGACCAGGCGCATGGTGAGCGCCAGCCGGGTCGGGTCCATCGGGTGGCCGGGGCCGAAGTCGTAGGCGGTGACGGCCTCGTCCCAGAAGAGGTGCAGGCCGCAGGGGGTGTCACGCTCGGCGTCGGGCATGGCCTCCACCGTAGCGGGTGGGGGTGGCCGGGCCTTGTCCAGGGCGCGCCGAGGGCGGGGCTCAGGGCCCCCGCGGAGGCCCTACAGACAAAACCTTCACGACTTCATATCCTCTCCGCCATGAAGCCATTCAGCGCGCAACGCCTTGGGGTAATTCTCGCTGCATTACTGGGACTTGGCCTGCTCTTTGCCGCCCAGCCGGCCTCCGCCGCGGTCAGCGGCAGCTCGTTCGCCGTCGACAAGAAGACGGCGGCGCCGGGCGACCAGCTGACCCTGACGCTCTCGCTCACCAACACCGAGACCACCGACATCTACTTCGCCTACGAGTACATCCAGCCGATCTGGCCGGCCAACCAGCAGGCCGGCGCGTTCACGGTCACCGGGTGCTCCGGTGACTCCACCGACTGCGCCTTCGGCGGGAACAACGCGAACTTCCACTTCCGGGCGCCGATCGCCCCGGGCGAGACCCGCACCGTCGCGGTCACCGTCCAGATCACCTCGGCCCCGACCTGGACCGGGCCGTACACCCTGAACTGGGCACCGTACGTCTACTACGAGTACTACCAGTCGGGTGGTGGCATCAAGGACCAGCTGTGGGCCAACGGCCTGCCCGAGCTGGCCACCGTGATCGGCTGACCTCCCGTCCCGCTCGCCCTCGCCCCCGTCACACCGTGGCGGGGGCGAGCGCCGGAGCCGGGGCGAAGCGCTCGGCCAGCGGCAGGACGGCGAGCACCAGCAGCATCGGGGCGAGCAGCGCCCAGCGGTACGAACTCGCGTCGGCGATCGTCCCGACCAGCGGCGAACCGATCAGGAAACCCACGTAGTTGAAGAGGTTCAGCCGGGCCACCGCGGCGTCCGAGTCGGCCGGGAACAGCCGGCCCCCGGCCGCGAACACCTGCGGGATGATCGCGCAGATGCCGAAGCCGAGCACGGTGAAACCGGCGATCCCCACCCAGGCGGTGGGCGCGGCGGCGGCCAGCGCGAAGCCGAGCGCGGCCAGCCCGGCACCGGCCCGGACCACCGGGACGGCGCCCCAGCGCTGCACGGCGCGGTCGCCCAGCGCGCGGCCCAGCAGCATCGCGACCATGTAGCCGAGGTAGGACAGCTTGGCGACATCCGCGGCGCTGCCCAGGCCGTCGGTGAGGTACTTGACGCTGTAGTTGGAGACCGAGGCGTCGGCGATGTACGCGAACGCCATCGCCAGGCACAGCGGCAGCAGCGGCCGCCAGGGGATGGACCGCGCGGCGGCCTCGGCGGCCTCCCGTACGGCGTCCCCGAGTTCGGCCGGTCCGGCGAATCGGGCGCCGGTCAGCAGGGCCAGCGGGGCGATCACCGCCGCGGCCGTGCCGAACAGCACTGGCAGGCCGAGGTCATAGTGCGAGCCGAGGCCGGCGAGGGCCGCCCCGAGGATGCCGCCGAGGCTGAACGCGGCGTGGAAGCCGATCATGATCGAGCGGCCGTAGCGGTGCTGCAGGCCCACCCCCAGCATGTTCATGCTCGCGTCGAGCGCGCCCACCAGCAGGCCGAACGCCCCGAGCGCGACGGCGAGTTGCCAGAGCGTGTCGCCGAGGCCGGCGCCCGCGAGGCTGAGGCAGACCAGCGGCTGGACGACCCGCAGCACGGCCCGTGCGCCGGTGCGCTTCACCAGCTGCTCGGAGGTGATCGAGCCGACCCCGGCGAGGATCGGCACCGCGGCCAGGAACAGCGGCAGCAGCGCGTCGCTCAGCCCGTACCGGTGCTGGATCTCCGGAATGCAGGTGACCAGCAGCGCGAAGGTGGTGCCCTGGAGCAGGAAGCTGACGGCGAGCGCGGCCCGCCCGGCGCGCAGGCCGGGCGGGATCGCGGGTGACGCGGCACTCATGACGGACCTCGCTACTGGCCGGTACGACGATGTTGGCGAGAGCGTAGGCGGTGGACCGCGATTGCGGGAGGGGTCGCGCAGGGACTTTCCGCCGTCGGACGGAAGGCCGGGCGCAGGGCCGGGCGGAACGGGTCGGAACAGGGCGGGTCAGAGCAGGGCGGGTCAGAGCGGAAGGGGCCGGAGCAGGGCAGGTCAGAGCAGGGCGGTGACCTCGGAGAGGTCGGCGATCAGCCCGGTGGCCCCGGCGGCGGTCAGCTTCGCCGGGTCGGTGAGCGCGGTGTAGCCGTACACGTCCATGCCCGCGGCCCGGGCCGCCAGCACGCCGTTGGGGCTGTCCTCGACGACCAGGCAGCGGGCCGGGTCGACGCCGAGGGTGCGGGCGGCGTGCAGGAAGAGGTCCGGCGCGGGCTTGCCCACGCCGACGTCCTGGGCGCTGAAGATCCGCTCCTCGGCGACGTACCCGCGCAGGCCGGTGACGTCCAGCGCGGTGCGGATCCACACGTGGTGCGCCGAGGAGGCCAGGCAGTAGGGGACGGAGCGCTGCCGCAGTTCCTTCAGCAGCTGCTCCGCACCCCGGACGGCCGTCAGCTCGGTGCCGAACGCGTCGAAGACCCTGCCGTGGAACAGCTCGTCGAAGCCCTCCGGCAGCGTCGCGCCGTCGTGCCGCTCGGCGATCACGTCGTGGATGCGGTGGGCGGCGCAGCCCATGAAGTCCCGGTAGGAGTCCTCGACCGTGGTCGGGTAGCCGAGTTCGGTCAGGTACGCGGCCAGCACCCGGTTGGAGAGCGGCTCGCTGTCCACCAGGACACCGTCGTTGTCGAAGATCACCAGGTCGTAGGCCATGCCGTCGAGCCTACCCAGTCGGCTACTTGCCCCCGGAGGCGAGCTCCCGGGAGCGGTCCCGGGCCGCCTCCAGGGCGCCCAGCAGCGCGGCCCGCACCCCGTGGTTCTCCAGCTCGCGGATGGCCGCGATCGTGGTGCCGGCCGGGGAGGTGACTGCCTCGCGCAGCTTCACCGGGTGCTCGCCGGAGTCGCGCAGCATCACCGAGGCGCCGATCGCGGACTGCACGATCAGGTCGTGCGCCACCTGCCGGGGCAGGCCGAGCAGGATGCCGGCGTCGGTCATCGCCTCGACCAGGAAGTAGAAGTAGGCCGGGCCGGAGCCGGAGAGCGCGGTGGCCGCGTCCTGCTGGGCCTCGGGCAGCCGCAGCGCCTTGCCGACCGAGCTGAAGATCTCCTCGGCCCGCTCCAGGTGCTCCTCGGTGGCGTGCGAGCCGCCGGAGATGACGCTCATCCCCTCGTCCACCAGGACCGGCGTGTTGGGCATCACCCGGACCACCGGGGTGCCGGCCGCCAGCCGCTCCTCGAACCAGGCGGTGGGGATGCCGGCCGCGGCCGAGATCACCAGCCGGTCCGCGCCGACGTGCGGGGCCAGCTCCTCCAGCAGGGTGCCCATGTCCTGCGGCTTGACGGCGAGGATCAGGGTGTCGGCGAGCTTGGCGGCCTCGGCGTTGGAGGCGGCCACCACGCCGTAGCGGGCGGCGAGTTCGGCGGCGCGCTCGGGGCGGCGGGCGGTCACCAGGACGTCCGCCGGGTCCTTGCCGGCCCGCAGCAGGCCGGAGAGCAGGGCCTCGCCGATCTTGCCCGTGCCCAGGAAGGCGATCTTCTGTCCGTGTGCTGCGCTGGCGCCCATGGCCGCTCCTTACCTCGGTACTGCGGCCATCCTCGCACCGCGCGGGGGCACCCGCCGGGACCGTCCAGCCCGTGGTCGGCGACGAGTTGCCCGACCTCGTCCCTAGGGAGAATCTCGGGGGTTTCCCCTATGGCCTCCGGCGCCGCGCGGGAGCACCGTGGAGTCATGGCACACGACGAAATGTCCCGACGTGAGAACCGGCAACTCGCCGTCGCCTCGGCGACCGTGGGACCGTGGCGGACGGCCGCGGGGGTCGGTGCGGTGGTGGGTGCGACCGCCCTGGGGATCGACGCGATCTCCGGGCACTGGTCACTGGGCATGCTGGCCGGGCCGGCCGGCTGGGCCCTGTTCTTCTTCTTCCTGGTCGGCACCGTCGGCGGGCAGCTGCGCCGCGACACCTCCGAACGGCGGCTGCGCCGCTGGGCGAACGACCACCCGTGGCAGTCGGCCCTCCCGGCGGCCGGCGGGCTGCTGGTGCTGGACATGCTGGCGCAGCTGCTGCTCGGGGACGCGGGCCTGTTCGGCGCGTTCTTCCTGGCGCTGCTGCCGGCCGGCATCCTGCTGGCCGTCGCCGGGATCGTGGGGTCGGTGAAGCAGGCCCGCACCAAGGAGTGACGCCCCCGCAGGGCGGCCCGGACTCGACCGGACCCGGCCGGAACGGAACAGACCGGGACGGATCGCCGCGCCCGCGCACGAGTTCACCACAAGGTGTGCCCCCGATCGACGAATCGTCACACCCCGTCGGCATACTGGCGCGATGCCGATAGCCGAAGATCCACAACCGCGCCCCACCGAGGGCCGTGAGCCGGGCGGGTCCGACCCGTCCGGAGCGGGCGGGAAGGACCCGTTCGCCGACCTCGTCCTGGACGAGGAGTTCGTCAAGGGGGCCGCCGTCACCGAGCAGTCCGGGCGCACCCGGATGCTGGCCGCCCGATGGAAGCACACCCCGCCGGTCGACCCGGGCGGCCGCCGCTCGGTCAACGACGGCCCAGCCAAGGCCGGCCGCCGGTTCGGCCGCACGCCGAAGCCCCCGGTGACCGACCCCTGGGGCAACCCGCGCCCGCGCCGCCGCCGGCTGGACTGGCGCGCGCCGCTGTACGTCGTGCTGACCATCGCGGTGCTGCTCGCGGCCCTGAACCTCGACGGGCTGCGCAGCTGGTACTCCGACCACTACGGCGGGGGCTCCTCGAACGCCCACACCCCCGTGCCCACCGTCGCCCCGGAGACGGCCCAGCCGACCGCCGCGCCGCCGAAGGTCGACGAGCAGCAGCCGACCGTGGACCACCCGTGGGCCGGTTCCGTCGCCGAGGGCTGGCCGAACGGCGCGGAGGCCTTCGCCCTGCCCGACGCCCGGGCCACCGGCGTGTTCTCCGCCGAACAGGTGGGCGCCCAGCTGCAGTTGGTCAAGGACTACCTGACCGCCGCCAACCTGGACCCGCAGGTGATCGCGGGCGGCCGGCCGGAAGCCGCCCTGGCGCTGCTGGACCGGGAGGACCGGGACCGCGCGATCAACGCGCTGGCCAACCCCGCCAAGGACACCGACCCGACCACCTGGTTCAGCCGCTTCGACCAGCGCGAGGCCGTCCAGGTGGGCGACACGGTCAAGGTGCAGGGCCGGATCACCTTCGAGGGCGACGGGGACAAGGGCCTCCTCGTCCACGCCGACTTCAGCTACGTGTACGCGATGCGCCCCGGCCCGGACGCCGCCAAGCGCGCCGCGTCACCCCAGCCACCGACGGGCGGGCAGCCGCCGACGAAGCCGGCCGCGCCGAAGGACGGCACGGCCAAGCCGGTGGGTCTGCTGGTGCCGGTGGGTCTGCTGGTGCCGGTGGGTCTGCTGGTGCCGGCGGCCGACGTGGCCGGGGACACCTGGACCACGCGCACGATCGTGCGCCGGGTCGAGAACTTCCGTTTCTACGATCCGGCCCGCTACCGGGTCAACCCGAAGAAGCTCGTGTTCGGCGAGGGCGGCGGGTCGGAATCCGCCAACTCGTCCTGCGACGTCTACGACGGCTACTACCACCCGGAGTTCGACCAGTTCGCGGCGCAGTCGCCGGACGCCCCGGGCAGCCGTCCGACCGGCCCCACGACCGACCCGTACGACCGCCGCAAGGACCTGTCGACCCGCGACGAGTGCGGCGCGGCCAGCCGCCTCTGAGGCTCAGCCCCGGCGCTTGCCCCGGCCCGGCGCCTTGGTGCCGGGCCGGCCGCTGCGGCCCGCCTGGCGCTTCTCGTACTGGGCGACGGCCCGCTCGTACGAGGAGCGCCTGACCGCCTCGCCGGGGGCCTCGACCAGGCTGCGGGCGAAGTAGGCGGCCAGGCTGCCGGCGCCGCCGATGAGCCAGACCGCGCCGAGCGACTTGTCCTCGGCCATCCAGCCGCTCAGTTGGTCCTTGCCCTCGGTGAGGACCTTCCAGGTGCGCATGACGCACATCATCGAGCAGACCGCGATCGCGGCCGTCAGCAGTCCGTTCAGGAAGCCGCCGCCGTCGGAGAGGGCGACGCCCTCGACCCCGAAGCGCAGCAGCAGGACGGCGACGGCGGTCGCGACCAGCGCACCGGCCGACACGGCGACGCGGCGCGGCCAGTAACCGTTGTCCCGGTTCACCCAGCTGGTGCCGAACCAGCGGATCGGCTCCGGCTCGGGGGCGCCGGCGGGCTTGGGTACGGGGGTGGGGGGCTGCTCGCTCACGGGGTCGATTATCACCCAACGCGCGAGGAGCCGCCCCGGCCTGCGGGACGGCTCCTGCGGTGCTGCGGTGCCGCGGGGCTCAGCCGAGCTTGGTGACGTCGCGGACGGCGCCCCTGTCGGCGGAGGTGGCCATCGCGGCGTAGGCGCGCAGGGCCTGGCTGACCTGGCGGTCGCGGTTCTTCGGGCGGTAGCCGCCCGCGGCCTCCAGGGCGCGGCGGCGCTCGGCCAGGACCTCGTCGGGCACCTCCAGGGAGATGCTCCGGCCGGGGATGTCGATGGCGATGGTGTCGCCGTCCTCGACCAGGGCGATGGTGCCGCCGGAGGCGGCCTCCGGGGAGGCGTGGCCGATGGACAGGCCGGAGGTGCCGCCGGAGAAGCGGCCGTCGGTGACCAGCGCGCAGGCCTTGCCGAGGCCGCGGCCCTTGAGGAAGGACGTCGGGTAGAGCATCTCCTGCATGCCCGGGCCGCCCTTGGGGCCCTCGTAGCGGATGACGACGACGTCGCCCTCCTTGACCCGCTTGGCGAGGATCGCCTCGACGGCGTCGTCCTGGGACTCGACGACCACGGCCGGGCCGCTGAAGGTCCAGATCGACTCGTCGACGCCGGCGGTCTTCACGATGCAGCCGTCCTCGGCGAGGTTGCCGTGCAGGACGGCGAGGCCGCCCTCGACCGAGTAGGCGTGCTCGACGCTGCGGATGCAGCCCTTGGCGGCGTCGGTGTCCAGCGACTCCCAGCGCTCGGACTGCGAGAAGGCCTCGGCGGAGCGGACGCAGCCGGGGGCGGCGTGCCACAGTTCGACGGCCTCGGCGGAGGGCGAACCGCCGCGCACGTCCCAGGTCTTGAGCCACTCGGCGAGCGAGTCGGAGTGGACGGTGTGGACGTCCTCGTTGAGCATTCCGCCGCGGTACAGCTCGCCGAGGATGGCGGGGACGCCGCCGGCCCGGTGCACGTCCTCCATGTAGTACGAGCCGTTGGGCGCGACCTTGGACAGGCAGGGCACCCGGCGGGAGACGGCGTCGATGGCCCGCAGGTCGAAGTCCAGCTCGGCCTCCTGGGCGGCGGCGAGCAGGTGCAGGATGGTGTTGGTCGAGCCGCCCATGGCGATGTCCAGGGCCATGGCGTTCTCGAAGGCGGCGCGGGTGGCGATCGCGCGGGGCAGCACCGAGGCGTCGTCCTGGCCGTAGTGGCGGTCCGCGATCTCGACGACCGCCCGCCCGGCCCGCTCGTACAGGGCCTTGCGGGCGGTGTGGGTGGCGAGGACGGAGCCGTTGCCGGGCAGCGAGAGGCCGATGGCCTCGGTGAGGCAGTTCATCGAGTTGGCGGTGAACATGCCGGAGCACGAGCCGCAGGTGGGGCAGGCGTTCTCCTCGATGATCGCGATGTCCTCGTCGGAGACGTTCTCGTTGGCCGCCTGGGAGATCGCGTCGATCAGGTCGAGCCTGCGCACGGTGCCGTCGACGAGGGTGGCCTTGCCGGCCTCCATCGGGCCGCCGGAGACGAAGACGGTCGGGATGTTCAGGCGCAGCGCGGCCATCAGCATGCCGGGGGTGATCTTGTCGCAGTTGGAGATGCAGATCAGCGCGTCGGCGCAGTGCGCGTTGACCATGTACTCGACCGAGTCGGCGATCAGGTCGCGCGAGGGCAGCGAGTAGAGCATGCCGCTGTGGCCCATCGCGATGCCGTCGTCCACGGCGATGGTGTTGAACTCGCGCGGGATGCCGCCCGCCTGCTTGATCGCCTCGGAGACGATCCGGCCGACCGGCTGGAGGTGGGTGTGGCCCGGGACGAACTCGGTGAAGGAGTTGGCGACCGCGATGATCGGCTTGCCGAAGTCCTCGCGGGCTACGCCGGCGGCCCGGAGAAGCGCCCGGGCGCCTGCCATGTTGCGACCGTGGGTGACCGTACGGGACCTCAGCTCGGGCACTGTGCTCCACTCCTTCGGGGCTCTCGCCGGCGCCCCGCCGGTAGGAGGATGCGGGGGCCGCTGTGGCTACCGAGCCTACGCCCGCCGTCCAGGCGGCGGACGGTCCGTCCGCGATGCGGGCACGCGGGCGGGCCGTCCGGGCGCGGGTCGGGCAAGGCGCAGGTCAGGCCGGGGTGATGCCCACCGCCAGCTCCAGGACGTAGGGCTCGACCACCCAGCCGTCGGGGAACTCGGCGATCATCGCCTGCCGCTCGACGGCCAGCACCGGTTCGCGCTCGGCCGGGGAGAGCGCGGCCATGAACGAGCGGGAGACCAGGTCGTCGAGCACGTGGTCGACGGTGGCCCGCCGCTCCCAGCGCAGCACCGCGCGTTCGACCGTCAGCCCGGCCGGGGCGAGGAGGGCGGTGAACTCGGCGACCCGGCCGTAGCCGTGGTAGTTGGGCAGCGCGGCGCTCAGCCGCTCCACCCGGGCCCGGACCCAGGGCACGGTCTCGTCGTGCACGTTCCACCAGACGGCGAGGGCGCCGCCGGGCCGCAGCACCCGGATCGCCTCGGGGATGGCCCGTTCGGTGCGGGTCCAGTGGAAGGACTGGGCGTAGCTGATCAGGTCCGCGGAGTCGTCGTGGAACGGCAGTTCGTCACCGCCGGCCCTGACCAGCGGCAGGCCCGGCGAGGAGGCCAGGAACTGGGCGGCCATGCCCGCGTTGGGCTCCACCGCGACGACGTCGGCGCCGCGCGCGGCCAGCAGCCGGGTGGCGATGCCGGTGCCGGCGCCGATGTCCAGCACCCGGGCGCCCTTGAGGCTGCGGCCGGACAACCGCTCCAGCGCCTCGAACAGCCCGTCCGGGTAGCCGGGGCGGCCCCGGTCGTACTCGGCGGCGACCCCGCCGAAGCTCTCGGCGATCTCCCGGAAGCCCTGTTGATCCGTCATCTCTCCCCCTACCCAAGGAAGTTCGCACCCAGCCGGGCGCGGCTCCTCAGCGTACGCGCGAGGGGGTGGCCAGGTGCAAGCGGGTGAAGGCGAGCGCCTCGGCCAGGTCGGCCTCGCGTTCGGCGGGGGACGCGGAGCGGCGGGTGTTGACCTCCAGCACCACGTGGCCGTCGAAACCGGTACGGGCCAGGTGCTCCAGCAGTTCGGCACAGGGCTGCTTGCCGCGGCCCGGGATCAGGTGTTCGTCCTTGCCGGAGCCGCTGCCGTCGGCGAGGTGGATGTGGGCGAGCCGGTCGCCCATCCGCTCGACCATGGCGAACGCGTCGATCCGGGAGGTGGCGACGTGCGAGAGGTCGATGGTGAAGTGCCGGTACTCCTCGTCGGTGACGTCCCAGCCCGGCGCGTAGGCCAGTACCTCGCGGTCGCGGTAGCGCCACGGGTACATGTTCTCCACCGCGAAGCGGACGTCGGTCTCGCCCGCCATCCGGTTGATGCCCGTCACGAAGTCCCGGGCGTACTGGCGCTGCCAGCGGAACGGCGGGTGGACCACGACGGCGCTCGCGCCGAGCTTCTCGGCCGCCGCCCGGGCCCGGACCAGCTTGGTCCACGGGTCGGTGGTCCACACCCGCTGGGTGATCAGCAGGCAGGGCGCGTGCACGGCCAGGATCGGCAGCTGGTGGGCGTCGGAGAGGCGGCGCAGGGCGTCGATGTCCTGGCTGACCGGGTCGTTCCAGACCATCACCTCGACCCCGTCGTAGCCGAGTTTGGCGGCCAGCTCGAAGGCGACGGCGGTGCCCGCCGGGTACACCGACGCGGTGGACAGGACCACCTTGGTGTCGGGGATGTGCAGGGCCGGGTGCGAGGGCAGTACCAGCCGGTCGGTGGTGCGCAGCAGCGGCGGGCGGGCGGCGTCGCGCCGGGCGGCCTTGACCGAGCGCACCGACTGGACGGCGGCCTTGGCGGCGCCGGCGGCCCGGGCGGTACGGGTCTCCCGAGGGGCGGCCGTCGCGGCGGCCTTCCGCGTTCCGGGCTTCCGCGCGTCGGGCTTCGCCCCGGCAGGCTTCGTCCCGGCAGGCTTCGTCCCGGCGGGCTTCCTCGCTTCGGGCTTCGTCCCGGCGGGCTTCCGCGCTTCGGGCTTCGTCCCGGCGGGCTTCGTCCCGGCGGTCGTCTTCGCCTCGGACGTGTCCCCCGCGGGCGTCTTCGCCTCGGGCGCGGACGGCTGCTCGGCGGCCTTGCGCGCCGCGCTCTTGCGCCCGGTGCGCCGGGCCGCCTCGACGGCCTTCGCGGCCTGCGCCCCGGTGGCACCCTTGACGGCCTTGCCGAGTTTGCGGCGCGGGCCGTCCGGCCGCGGCTGCCCGTCCCCGGGAGCGCGGCCCTCCCGCGTCCCGTCCTCGCCCGCTGGTTGCGCCACGGGAGACAGCGTAAGCGGACCGCGCTCCGAACGGGACCGGATCCCCGGCCGGCCCCGGCGGGAGCCGCCGGACGGGCCATGGGGCCCACGGTGTGGAGCCCTGCGGCGCGCGGGCCCTACGGGGTGAGGGCCGGGCGGCGGCGGTCGGCGGCGCCGTCCATGGCGTCCAGGCGGCGCAGGATGATGCCCTCGCGCAGCGCCCACGGGCAGACGTCCAGCTCGTCGAGGCCGAACAGGTCCATCGCGGCGTCCGCGACCAGTGCCCCGGCCAGCAGCTGCTTGGCGCGGCCCTCGGAGACGCCGGGGATCCGCGCCCGTTCCTCGACGGTCATCGAGGACAGTCGCGGCAGCCAGGCGGACAGCCCGCTGCGGGTGAGCCGGCGGTCGGCGTACGGGCCGGCGTCGGCGGGGGCGGCGCCGGTCATCCGGGCCAGCTGCTTGAAGGTCTTGGAGGTGGCGACGGCGTGCTGCGGCGCGCCGAGCCGGGCGACCTCGCCCACGACGGTGGCCATCTCGGCCCGGATGTGGCGTCTCAGCCCGCGCAGCCCGTCCGGGTCGGCGATGTCGCCGGGCAGCCAGCGGGCGGTGAGCCGACCGGCGCCCAGCGGCAGCGAGCAGGCGACGTCGGGCTGCTCGTCCTGACCGCAGCCGATCTCCAGCGAGCCGCCGCCGATGTCCAGGTTGAGCAGTCGGCCCGAGGACCAGCCGAACCAGCGCCGGACGGCCAGGAACGTGAGCCGGGCCTCGTCCTGCCCGGACAGCACCCGCAGCTCCACCCCGGTCTCCGTGGCGACCCGGCGCAGCACCTCCTCGCCGTTGGCGGCCTCCCGGACGGCGGAGGTGGCGAACGGCAGGATGTCGACGACGCCCTTGTCCTCCGCGACCCGCAGCGACGAGGCGATGTGGCCGACCAGCCGCTCGACGCCTGCCTCGCTTATCGCGCCGTCGTCGTCGAGCAGTTCGGCCAGCCGCAGCTCGGCCTTGTGCGAGTACGCCGGCAGCGGGGCGGCACCCGGATGGGCGTCCACCACGAGGAAGTGGACGGTGTTGGAACCTACGTCGAGTACACCGAGTCGCATAACTCTCCACGCTACGCGATCCGGCCCCGGGCGAAACCGGTCTCGACCGTCTTCACACTGGTCCCGCCCGTACCCCGCCTCCGGCGACCGGACGCCCTCAGTGGCCGCGCGGTCCGGCCCGGCGCTCGGGGCGGCAGTTGGTGTCCACCCAGCGGCGGGCCCGGCCCGGGGTGTCGGTGATCAGGCCGTCCGCGTCCCGGGCCGACATCAGCTGCCAGGACTCCTCGTCGTCGAGCGTCCAGACGTACACCTCGCGGCCCGCCTTGCGCTCGGCGGCGATCCGGGAGGCACTGGCCAGCGCCGCGTCCAGGGCGATGCCGCGCAGCGGCAGGTCACCCGGGTCCTCGGCGATCGCGGAGCCCTGGATCAGCACGACCGGCAGGGCGGGCGCGGCGGCGTGGGCCTGGCGCAGGTGCTCCGCCGAGAACGAGTAGAGGACGACCCGGGCACCGCTGGCGGCGGCGATCCGGGCGATCCGGGTGACGTCCTCGGCACGCTGCCACTTGATCTCCATCAGCAGGGTGGCGTTGCTGTCGGAGAGGCGTTTGAGCAGTTCCTGGAGGGTGGGGACGGGCTCGGTGGGGCCGGGGCCGACGGTCACCCTCAGGGCGGCGATCTGGGCGGCGGTGAGGTCGGCGACGGCGCCCTTGCCGTTGGTGGTGCGGTCCACCGTGGGGTCGTGCATCAGCACCGGGACGCCGTCCCTGGTGGTCTGGACGTCGGTCTCCAGCCAGTCGGCGCCCTGGTCGAGGGCGGTTTCGAAGGAGGCCATGGTGTTCTCGGGGGCGTTGCGCGGGGCGCCCCGGTGACCGATCACCACCGGGGCGTCGCACAGCGGAGCGGCGGCGGCCGTCCGGGCCCGCAGCGCGGGCGCGGAGGCGCACCCGGCGGCCAGGACCGCGAGGGCGGCGAGGACGGCCGTGTGGGCGGCGCGGGGCGAGGCGGTCACGGCTCGGTGCTCCAGTGGTGATCCGGGGTGTTCCAGGGCATCCAATACGGGTCAACGCGAGATCATCAAACTGATCTGACAACCCGACAGCGCCGCCTGGTTCCCTCCAGCCTGCGGTCGGCCGGCCCTCGCCGACGCCACGGCGCACCCCGGATCACCCGGACGGGTCCCGGCCGGCCGGCCCGAAGGCTCTACCCTTGCCGGGTGGCACCAGCAGAAACGTCCAAGAAGAAGTCCAAGGCCTCCCCCGCCCCCGTCGACCTGGCGATGCCGACCCTGCGCGGCGAGACCCCGCTCGGCGGGATCCCGCGTGACGAGGTCCCGCTCGACTTCCCGCGCGCCTGGGTCGAGTTCGCCGACCCCGACGACGAGGAGCAGGTGTTCCGCTGTGACCTCACCTGGCTGACCTCCCGCTGGGGTTGCGTCTTCGGCCAGGGCTGCCACGGCATCCGCGAGGGCCGCGGCGAGTCGGACGGCTGCTGCACGCTGGGCGCGCACTACTCGGACGAGGACGACGAGAAGCGCGTCCTCGGCCACGCGGCGCGGCTGACGCCCGAGCTGTGGGAGAACTTCGCGCACGGCACCGACGCCGCGGGCCGGATCACGTCCGACGGCGGCATCACCATGCTCGACGAGGACGGCGACCGCCAGACCCGCCGGGTCGGCGGGGCGTGCATCTTCGTGAACAGCCCCGGCTTCGCGGGCGGCGCCGGCTGCGCGCTGCACGCGCTGGCGCTCAAGGAGGGCCGGGAGCCGCTGGAGACGAAGCCGGACGTCTGCTGGCAGCTGCCGGTCCGCCGCACCTACGACTGGATCGACCGGCCGGACGACACCCGCTACCTCCAGGTCTCGATCGGCGAGTACGACCGCCGCGGCTGGGGCCCGGGCGGCCACGACCTGCACTGGTGGTGCACCGGCAGCCCGGCGGCGCACCAGGGGCCGGACCCGGTGTACGTCAGCTACCGCCCCGAGCTGACCGAGCTGATGGGCAAGGCGGCGTACGACGTGCTGGCCGGCCTGTGCGCGGAGCGGATCGCCACCAAGGGCGACCGCAAGGTGGCCCCGCACCCGGCCGACCCGGCCAAGCGGCCGAAGAAGGGCTGAGCCCGGGAAGCACCGGGCCCAAAAAGCACGGGACCTGCGCAGGCCCGGCCCGCGAAGGGCCGGGCCCTACTTGTCGATGTCCCCGACGACGAAGAACATCGACCCGAGGATCGCCACCATGTCCGCGACCAGCGTCCCGGGCAGCAGCTCGGTCAGCGCCTGGACGTTGTTGAACGACGCCGAGCGCAGCTTGAGCCGCCACGGCGTCTTGTCGCCGCGCGAGACCAGGTAGTAGCCGTTGATGCCGAGCGGGTTCTCGGTCCAGGAGTAGGTGCTGCCCTCGGGGGCCTTGAGCACCTTGGGCAGCCGCTGGTTGACCGGGCCGGGCGGCAGGGTGGCGATCTTGTCGAGGCAGGCGACGGCGAGGTCCAGCGAGTTGAGGGTCTGCTCCAGCAGGCACTCGAACCGGGCCAGGCAGTCGCCCTCCTCGCGGGTGACCACGGTGAGCACCTGCCGCAGCTCGTCGGAGTCGTACGCGAGGTAGGGCTCGTCGCGGCGCAGGTCGAGGTCGAGGCCGCTGGCGCGGGCGATCGGGCCGCTGACGCCGTACGCCTGGGCCTGGGCCCGGGTGAGGATGCCGACGCCGGCGGTGCGGGCGCGGAAGATCTCGTTGCCGAGGACGAGGTCCTCGAAGACCGGCAGCTGGGAGCGGACGGTGGCGACGGCGGTGCGGACGCGGCCGAGCCAGCCGGCCGGGAGGTCCTCCTTGAGGCCGCCGACCCGGTTGAACATGTAGTGCATGCGCCCGCCGGAGGCCTCCTCCAGGACGTGCTGGAGGTCCTCGCGGCCGGTGAAGGCGTGGAAGATCGGGGTGATGCCGCCGAGTTCCAGCGGGTAGGAGCCGAGGAACATCAGGTGGTTGAGCACCCGGTTGAGTTCGGCGAGCAGGGTGCGGATCCACACCGCCCGCTCGGGGACCTCCATGCCGAGCATCCGCTCGACGCCGAGGACGACGCCGAGCTCGTTGCCGAAGGCGGAGAGCCAGTCGTGCCGGTTGGCCAGCATGATGATCTGCCGGTAGTCGCGGGCCTCGAACAGTTTCTCCGCGCCCCGGTGCATGTAGCCGATCACCGGCTCGGCGGTGATGATCCGCTCGCCGTCGAGCACCAGCCGCAGCCGCAGCACGCCGTGCGTGGCGGGGTGCTGCGGGCCGATGTTGAGCACCATGTCGGTGGTGCCCGCCTCGCCGGTGAAGTTCTCGGCTCCCGCCCCGATGCCGACCGTGGTCTCCCTCATGGGGTCAGAGTCTGCCACCCCGGCAGGGCGGCCAGGGCCTCCGGTACCGGCATGCGGACGGCCTGGGCGAGCCAGCCGAACGCGCCGAGCCCGGCCGGGTCGGTCAGTTCGGCGCCCTCGCCGGCCCCGCCGAGCGCCCGCAGGTAGCCGGCCGGGTCGCTGGAGGCGAGCGCGAGCGGCGGCCGGGCGCCGCTCACGCCGAGGGCGCGCAGGGCGTCCCGCTGGGTTGTCCACAGGCTGTGGAGGCCGGGTGCGGCGACGGAGTCCAGGGCGACGTGCGCGGTGACGTCGCAGGAGCCGTCCGGCACCGGCGCCACCTCGCGGCCGCCCCGGAAGCCGGTCAGGGTGCCGAACAGCGGGCGCCGGTCGGCGGTGTGCCCGTAGTCGACGGCGACGGCCAGGCCGCGCTCCAGCCCGGCGACGGCCCGCGCCCAGGCGGCGTCCCGGGTACCGCCGAACTCCACGGAGTCCCCGGGGTGCCCGACCGGCCACCAGCGCTCGGCCCAGGCCGCGTCGGCCGCCGAGGCTGGCCCGCCGAGCCGCTCCGAGCCGGTCGCGGTGTCCACCTCCCGGTAGCGCAGCACCCCGCCGTCGTCGACCTCGCCGACGTCCAGCGGCACGTTGTCCAGCCATTCGTTGGCGAACAGCAGCCCGGTGACGCCGCGCGGCACCTCGTCCGTCCACAGGGCTGTGGACGGCAGGCCCGCCGGGCGCCGCGCGATCTCCACGCCGTACGGGCGCAGCCGCGCCAGCACCTCGCCGGGCAGTTCGGCCAGCACCCCGGTGAGCAGTTCACCACGTCCGGCCCCGACATCGACGAGGGCCAGCTCCTCCGGACGGCCTAGGGCGGCGTCAACCTCCAGCAGCAGCCGGGCCACCGCGCGGGCGAACCGCGGCGAGGCGTGCACCGAGGTGCGGAAGTGCCCGGCCGGACCCTCCGACCTGCGGTAGAAGCCGCCGTCCGGGTCGTACAGGGCCTGCTCCATGGCAGGCGCCCACCGCATCCAAGTCATAGCGCGGGACGCTACCCGCAGCCGGGCGCGCCCTCCCCACCGGTACGGTGCGTCTCCGACCTACGGAGTAGGACGGATCGCCCTACCGGCGGACCTGAACACGCCAGGTGACTGCCTAGGCTGGAGACGTGCATCGACTCAACGCCTGGCTCCGCCGTCACCCCGTGGTGGTCGACGCCGCCTGGGCTGCGATGGTGCTCTTCGTCGGCCTGCTGCCGAACGACAGTTTCAGCGACGGCTGGCGCTTCGACGCACAGATCCTGATCGCGGTGCTGCTGCCCGCGCTCATGGTCTTCCGCCGGCGCTTCCCCGACATCACCGTGGCGGCCGCCACCGGCCTCGGCCTCGGCCAGGTGGCCGCCGACGTCCTCCCGGCCGCCTCCTCCCTCGCCTACCTGGTGTTCGCGTACACCGGCGCCGCCTTCGGCCAGAAGTGGACGTCCCGGCTGGCACTGGTCGCCGGGCTGGCCGCCGGGCCCCTGGTGTTCTGGCAGCTCCACCCGCTGAAGACGGTCGCCAACGGCGCCGGGGACTACCACACCCGCCCGTACTCCTTCGGCGAGGCGGCGCTGATCACGCTGCTGATGAGCACCCCGTTCATCCTGTGCTGGGCATGGGGCCGGCTGACCAGGGTGCGCCGCGCCTACCTGACCGAGCTGGAGGACCGCGCCGCCCGGCTGGAACGCGAGCGGGACGCCCAGTCCAAGGTCGCGGTGGCCGCCGAGCGCGCCCGGATCGCCCGCGAGCTGCACGACGTGGTCGCGCACAACGTCTCGGTGATGATCGTCCAGGCCGACGGCGCCGCGTACGTGCTCGACAACTCGCCGCAGCAGGCGAAGGAGGCGCTCGGCACGATCGCGTCCACCGGCCGGCAGGCGCTGGTCGAGATGCGCCGCCTGCTGGGCGTGCTGCGCACCGCCGACACCGCCGAGGAGTACGTGCCGCAGCCGGGCGTCGAGGAGCTGCCGGAGCTGCTGGAGCAGGTCCGCACGGCCGGGCTGCAGGTGGACTACGCGACCTCCGGGCATCCGCGCGAGCTGCCGCGCGGCGTCGAGCTGACGGTCTACCGGATCGTCCAGGAGGCGCTGACCAACGTCCGCAAGCACGGCGGCCCCGACGTGCACGCCCGGGTCGCGGTCGACTTCGGCGAGCGCGAGCTGGCCGTCCTGGTCGAGGACGACGGCCGAGGCAGCACCGACGAGCAACTGGCCGTCGGCGGCGCGGACGGCCTCGGCCACGGCCTGATCGGCATGCGCGAGCGGGTCGGCATGGTCAGCGGCAGCCTCGACGTGGGCCCCCGCCCCGGCGGCGGCTTCCGGATCCGCGCCATCCTGCCGCTCAAGGCGGCCCACTAACCCCCCGGTCCCCCCGACGCCCCCCCGAAGGAGCCACCTTGACCATCCGCGTGATGCTCGTCGACGACCAGGAACTGCTGCGCACCGGCTTCCGGATGATCCTGCAGTCGCAGGGCGACATCGAGATCGTCGCCGAGGCCGGCGACGGCGCCCGGGCCCTGGAGGAGCTGCGGCACACCCAGGTGGACGTGATCCTGATGGACGTGCGGATGCCGCGCCTGGACGGGGTGCAGACCACCCGCCGGATCTGCCTGGCCGAGGACGGCAGCCCCGTGCCCAACGCCCCGCACGTGCTCATCCTGACCACCTTCGACCTGGACGAGTACGCCTTCGCCGCGCTCAAGGCCGGCGCCAGCGGCTTCCTGCTCAAGGACGTCCCGCCGACCGAGCTGGTGGCCGCGATCCGCGCGGTGCACGGCGGGGACGCGGTGGTCGCGCCGACCACCACCCGCCGCATGATCGACCGCTTCGCCGAGGTGCTGCCGACCCCGCAGAGCGCGCCCGGCTCGGACGCCCTCGGGCCGCTGACCGAGCGGGAGCGGGAGGTGTTCCTGCTGGTCGCCCAGGGGCTGTCGAACGGCGAGATCGCGGCCCGGCTGGTGCTCTCCGAGGCCACCGTGAAGACGCACGTCGGCCGGATCCTGGCCAAGCTCGGCCTGCGCGACCGGGTCCAGGCCGTGGTGCTCGCCTACGAGGCCGGGCTGATCCGGGCCGGGGCGACGGACTGAGCGGCCCCGGGCACCCCCGGGCGTCCCGTGGAGGACCCCGTGGAGCACCCCGTGGAGGACCGGCTGAGCGCCCGTAGAATGGGCCGGTACGTCCGGTACCCGAAGAGGACCGGAACGAGGAGCTAAGGACGAGGGCCGGGCCGTGAACACGTCCGACAGTGCCGACCACGCCGCCGACGGCGGGTTCGCCCCGCTCGCCGACGGCTTCGGCGATCCGAGCCACCCGAGCTACCCCGACGACCCGACCGACCCCGGCAACCGCCCGGCCCGGCTGGCCGTCGGCGTGGTCGGCACCGGCCGGGTCGGCCCGGCACTGGGCGCCGCCCTGCAGCTCGCCGGGCACACCGTGGTCGCCGCCTCCGGGGTGTCCGCCACCTCCCGCCGCCGCGCCGAGGCACTGCTGCCGGGGGTGCGGATCGTCACCCCGCCGCAGGTGCTGGCCGCCGCCGACCTGGTGCTGCTCACCGTGCCGGACGACACACTGGCCGACCTGGTGGCCGGCCTCGCCGCGACCGGCGCCGTCCGCCCCGGGCAGCTGCTGGTGCACACCTCCGGCGCGCACGGCGTCGGCATCCTGGAGCCCGCCACCCGGGCCGGGGCGCTGCCGCTGGCGCTGCACCCGGCGATGACCTTCACCGGCACCTCCGTCGACCTGGACCGGCTGGCCGGCTGCCCGTTCGGGGTGACCGCCCCCGAGGAGCTGCGGCCGGTCGCCGAGGCGCTGGTGGTGGAGATGGGCGGCGAGCCGGAGTGGGTGCCGGAGCAGGTCCGCCCGCTCTACCACACGGCCCTCGCGCACGGCGCGAACCACCTGGTCACCCTGGTCGCGCAGGCGATGGACCTGCTGCGCACGGCCGGCGTCGCCGAGCCCGGCCGGCTGCTCGGCCCGCTGCTCGGCGCCGCCCTGGACAACAGCCTGCGCTCCGGCGACGCGGCCCTCACCGGCCCGGTCGCCCGGGGCGACGCGGGCACCGTGCGGCGCCACCTGGCGCAGCTCAGTACGGTGTCCCCGGACATCCCGGCGGCCTACCGCGCGATGGCCCGCGCCACCGCGCAGCGGGCGCTCGCCAACGGGACGATCGACGAAGCGTCGGCGGCGGCGCTGCTGGACGTACTGAACGAGGAGAATCACTAATGGCACGCGGAAAGCAGCCGGTCAGGGCCCAGCGGGCACCGAAGATCCACCGAGCCGTCGTCACTCGCACCGTGGACGACTTCGAGGCCGCGTTCTGGCCGGACGAGCGCCCGGTCGACAACGCCGTCGTGATGACCATGGGCGCGCTGCACGAGGGCCACGCCGCGCTGATCCGGGCCGCCCGCAAGCAGGTCGGCCAGGAGGGCCGGGTGGCGGTGACGGTCTTCGTCAACCCGCTGCAGTTCGGCCCGGCCGAGGACCTGGAGCGCTACCCGCGCAGCCTGGACGAGGACGTGAAGCTGGCCGAGGAGAACGGCGCCGACGTGGTGTTCGCGCCCTCCGTCGACGAGGTGTACCCGAACGGCCGGCCGCAGGTGCGCCTGTCGGCCGGCCCGATGGGCGAGCGCTTCGAGGGCGCCACCCGCCCCGGCCACTTCGACGGCGTGCTGACCGTCGTCGCCAAGCTGCTGCACATCACCGACCCGGACTTCGCGTTCTTCGGCGAGAAGGACGCCCAGCAGCTCGCGATCATCCAGCGGATGGTCGCCGACCTGGACTTCGACGTCGAGGTGGTCGGGGTGCCGACCGCCCGCGAGGAGGACGGGCTGGCGCGCTCCTCGCGCAACCGCTACCTCTCCGCCGACGAGCGCGAGCAGGCCCTCGCCCTCTCCAAGGCGCTGTTCGCCGGCCGGGACGCCGCCGCCCAGGGCCCGGAGGCCGTCCGCGAGGCCGCCTCGGCCGTCCTGGACGCGGCCGAAGGCATCACCCTCGACTACCTCGCCCTGGTCGACCCGCACGACTTCAGCGAAGCGGCGGACGACTTCCAGGGCGCGGCGGTGCTGGCCGTCGCCGCGACGGTGGGTTCCACCCGCCTGATCGACAACGTCCACGTCATCTGCCGCTAGGTCCTGTCCGGCCGGGCAGGGCCTGGGCAGCCGGCCACCAGGCACGGAATCGTTCGGTAAGAGCTCCCCTTTAGGCATGCACTCACAGGAGGCGTGACCCGCAATGCTCCGCACCATGCTCAAGTCCAAGATCCACCGGGCCACCGTGACCCAGGCCGACCTGCACTACGTCGGCTCCGTCACGGTGGACGAGGACCTGCTCGACGCCGCCGACCTGCTCCCCGGCGAGCTGGTCCACATCGTCGACATCGACAACGGCGCCCGGCTGGAGACCTACACCATCGCCGGCCCGCGCGGCTCCGGCGTGATCGGCATCAACGGCGCCGCCGCCCGCCTGGTCCACCCCGGCGACCTGGTCATACTCATCGCCTACGGGCAGATGGACACGGCCGAGGCCAAGGGCTACGCACCGAGCATCGTCTTCGTGGACGAGCGGAACCGGATCACCGGCCTGGGCGGCGACCCCGCCGAGGCCCCGGAGGGCACCGGACTACTCCGCGGCGACGAGGCGTACGGTGACGGCAACGGCGCGGCCCCGACCGCCGCGCGCTGAAGGAGCCACTGACGCCATGTCCGCCACGCACCGCCTCACCGCCCCGGCCCCCGGCTGGACCGCCACCACCGACGTGGTCGTGGTCGGCTCCGGGGTGGCCGGCCTCACCGTCGCCCTCAACGCCCGCAAGGCCGGTCTGCGGACCATGGTGGTCACCAAGGCGATGCTGGACGACGGCTCCACCCGCTGGGCCCAGGGCGGCATCGCGGCCGCCCTGGGCGAGGGCGACACCCCCGCGCAGCACCTGGACGACACCCTGGTGGCCGGCGCCGGGATCTGTGACGAGGAGGCCGTGCGCACCCTGGTCACCGAGGGCCCGGACGCCGTCCGCCGGCTGATCGCCGTCGGCGCCGCCTTCGACCGCGGCACCGACGGCGAGATCCTGCTCACCCGCGAGGGCGGCCACCACCGCCGCCGGATCGCGCACGCCGGCGGGGACGCCACCGGCGCCGAGATATCGCGAGCCCTGGTGGAAGCCGTCCGCAGCGACCCCGGCGTCGAGCTGATCGAGCACGCCCTCGTCCTCGACCTGCTCACCGACGCCGACGGGCACGCCGCCGGCCTCACCCTGCACGTGATGGGCGAGGGCCAGCGCGACGGCGTCGGCGCCGTCCGGGCCCGCGCGGTGGTGCTCGCCACCGGCGGCATGGGCCAGGTCTTCTCCGCCACCACCAACCCGGCGGTCTCCACCGGCGACGGCGTGGCGCTCGCCCTGCGGGCCGGCGCCGCCGTCACCGACCTGGAGTTCGTCCAGTTCCACCCGACCGTGCTCTGGCTCGGCCCGGAGGCCGAGGGCCAGCAGCCACTGGTCTCCGAGGCGGTCCGCGGCGAGGGCGCCCACCTGGTGGACGCGCACGGCACCCGCTTCATGCTCGGGCAGCACGAGCTGGCCGAACTGGCCCCGCGCGACATCGTCGCCAAGGCGATCACCCGGCGCATGCAGGAGCAGGGCGCCGAGCACATGTACCTGGACGGGCGGCACTTCGGCGCCGAGATGTGGGAGCAGCGCTTCCCGACCATCCTCGCCTCCTGCCGCGCGCACGGCATCGACCCGGTCACCGAGCCGATCCCGGTCACCCCGGCCGCGCACTACGCCTCCGGCGGCATCCGCACCGACCGGCACGGCCGCACCAGCGTCCCCGGCCTGTACGCCTGCGGCGAGGTCGCCTGCACCGGGGTGCACGGCGCCAACCGGCTGGCCTCCAACTCGCTGTTGGAGGGCCTGGTCTTCGCCGAGCGGATCGCCGCCGACCTCGCCGACCGGCACCACCGCGACGAACTGCCCGAGCGCGCCGTGGACGTCGCCGCCGCCCGCGCCGCACGGCCGGTGCCGCTGCCCGCACCCGAGTCGCGCGCCGAGATCCAGCGGCTGATGTCGCGCGGCGCCGGCGTGCTGCGCTCGGCCGCCTCGATGGCCGGCGCCGCCGCCGGGCTGGCCCTGCTCGCCGAGCAGGCCCACGCGCACGTCGCCGAGGAGAAGCCCGCCGACCCGCGGGTGGAGACCTGGGAGGTCGCCAACCTGCTGCTGGTCTCCACCGCGCTGGTCGCGGCCGCCGCGCAGCGCGAGGAGACCCGCGGCTGCCACTGGCGCGAGGACTTCCCCGAGCGCGACGACGCCCACTGGCGGCGCCACCTGATCACCACCCTCACCGCCTCCGGCGACCCCGTCAGCACCCCTGAGGAGCAGTAGAACCATGACCCACTCCCACGAGGAACTCCCCCTGGCCGACGCCCAGGGCGGCTGCGGCGACGGCTGCGCCTGCGGGGACGGTGAGGGCTACGAGACCGGCCTGGACCCGCAGTTGGCCGAGCTGCTGGAGCAGGCCGGACTGGACCCGATCGAGGTCGAGGACATCGCCACCCTGGCGCTGGCCGAGGACCTGGCCGGCGGCGAGGACGTCACCTCGGTGGCCACCGTGCCCGCCGAGGCCGTCGCCACTGCCGACTTCACCGCCCGCCAGGCCGGCGTGGTGGCCGGCCTGCGGATCGCCGAGGCGGTCGTCTCGCTGATCTGCGAGGAGGAGTTCGAGGTCGAGCGGCACGTCCAGGACGGCGACCGGGTCGAGGCCGGCCAGGTGCTGCTGTCGGTCCGCTCCCGCACCCGCGACCTGCTCACCGCCGAGCGCAGCGCGCTCAACCTGCTCTGCCACCTGTCCGGCATCGCCACCGCGACCCGCGCCTGGGCCGACGCCCTGGAGGGCACCGGCGCCGTCGTCCGGGACACCCGCAAGACGACCCCGGGCCTGCGCGCGCTGGAGAAGTTCGCGGTGCGCTGCGGCGGCGGCGCCAACCACCGGATGGCCCTGTCCGACGCCGCCCTGGTCAAGGACAACCACGTGGTCGCGGCCGGCGGCGTCGCCGAGGCCTTCCGGGCCGTCAAGGCCGCCTACCCCGACCTGCCGGTCGAGATCGAGGTCGACACCCTGGAGCAGATCCCGCCGGTGCTGGCGGCCGGGGCCGACCTGATCCTGCTGGACAACTTCACCGTCCCGCAGCTGAAGGAGGCCGTCGAGCTGGTGGCCGGCCGGGCGAAGCTGGAGGCCTCCGGCGGCCTGACCCTGGCCACCGCGCGTGAGGTCGCCCAGACTGGTGTCGACTACCTGGCGGTGGGCGCGCTCACCCACTCCTCGCCGATCCTGGACATCGGCCTCGACCTGCGCGCCTGACCCTCGTCCCGACTCGCAGAAAGCGCCCCATGCTCCTCACCATCGACGTCGGCAACACCCAGACCACGCTCGGCCTGTTCGACGGCGAGGACGTGGTGGAACATTGGCGGATCTCGACCGATTCGCGCCGCACGGCCGATGAACTGGCAGTGCTGCTACAGGGGTTGATGGGCAACCACACCGCGGTCCGGGAGGCCGCGGTGGAGGGCCTGGCGATCTGCTCGTCCGTTCCCGCCGTGCTCCACGAGCTGCGCGAGGTGACCCGCCGCTACTACGGCGACGTCCCCGCGGTGATCGTGGAGCCCGGCGTGAAGACCGGGGTGCACGTCCTGATGGACAACCCCAAGGAGGTCGGCGCCGACCGGATCGTCAACGCCCTGGCCGCCAACCACCTGTACGGCGGCCCGTGCATCGTGGTCGACTTCGGCACCGCCACCACCTTCGACGCCGTCAACGCCCGCGGCGACTACGTGGGCGGCGCGATCGCCCCCGGCATCGAGATCTCGGTCGAGGCGCTCGGCCTCCGCGGCGCCCAGCTGCGCAAGATCGAGCTGGCCAAGCCCCGCAACGTGATCGGCAAGAACACCGTCGAGGGCATGCAGTCCGGCATCCTGTACGGCTTCGCGGGCCAGGTCGACGGCCTGGTCGACCGGATGGCCAAGGAGCTGTCCAAGGACCCGGACGACGTCCAGGTGATCGCCACCGGCGGGCTGGCCCCCCTGGTCCTCGGCGAGGCCTCCACCATCGACGTCCACGAGCCCTGGCTCACCCTGATCGGCCTGCGCCTGGTCTTCGAGCGCAACCGCCCGGCCTGACCGGCCCCCAGGGCCCACCGTCGGCGCCCCCCGGTCCGTCCGGGGTGCCGGTCGCGTCCAGCACCCGCGCCGGACGGCGGCCGATGTGGCCCCGGAGCTTCCAGCCGAAGTGCGCGGTCA